>CAZBIK010000049.1:0-15098 GCA_964491955.1 uncultured Ferruginibacter sp. | reverse complement strand
TTCATTTTGCAATCTTTTGATATTTAAATCAAAACCATCAACATATTTAACATCAACATGAATAGGATTCAAAACAATTTCAAAATTATTATCATCGACAGGTGTAAAATGCACACCACTATAACTATTAATTTTTTCTAAAAATTCTGTTTTAGAAAATTTTCCATTCAGATAACCATCATATAAGTCTTTCGAAATAAATATGAAGATATTTTCATCCATACTATCACTTACAAATCCTTTTCCAAAATCAGGGTTTATAGAGGCATAACTCATAGGGTTAAATCTATACACAAACCTGCTACTCCCCTGTATCATCCCCTGGTTCAGCAATTTCTTAAAAGGTTCATCAAAACCGATCAATCCCAGGTCAAATAAAACCTTGGTCCACATACGGCTGTACAGCAAATGCCCAACGGCATGTTCGGTGCCGCCAATGTACAGGTCAACCTGGTTCCAGTAATCACTGGTTTTGCGGTCGCAGAAAGATGTTTCATTTTCCGGATCCATGTATCTTAAAAAATACCAGGAAGATCCTGCATATCCTGGCATGGTAGAAGTTTCCCTCCTTCCCCCGGGTGAATTTATCCATTCAGTAATATTTGCAAGCGGCCCTTCTCCTTCCGGACCGGGACCGTAAGAATCTACATGCGGCAATTCCAACGGCAACTCTTCCGCATCCAAGGGCACAGCAACGCCATCAGTCCAAATAATCGGAAACGGTTCCCCCCAATAACGCTGGCGGCTAAAGCCTGCATCCCGCATGCGGTAATTCACTTTTCGTTTACCGATACCCAGTTCTTCAATCTTATTAATGGCAACAACGATCGCATCCTTCATCAACAGGCCGTTCAAAAACCCTGAATTTTCAAGAATGGCATCTTTTGTTGGATTGGCTTCTTCCCCGTTATAATGGCTGCCGATTATATTTGTAATCGGGATATCAAAATGTTTTGCAAAAGCAAAATCACGTTGGTCGCCGCAGGGTACGGCCATAATGGCGCCCGTACCATAGCCGGCCAGCACATATTCGGCGATCCAGATGGGTATTTCCCTTCCATCAAATGGATTGATGGCGTATGCCCCGGTAAAACACCCGGTAATGGTCTTGGCCTCTGCCAGGCGTTCTCTTTCACTGCGGCTTTTTACATAGTGCAGGTATTTTTCTACTTCGGCTTTTTGGCCTGTTGTTGTTATTTCAGATACCAGCTCATGCTCCGGTGCCAGCACCATAAAGTCAACCCCAAAAATGGTATCGGGCCTGGTGGTGTATACGGTGAGTCGGGAGTCGGGAGTAACAGGTTCCGATCTCAAACTTGATGGTTCGTGATTCACGATCTTAAAATCCAATTCCGTACCTTCACTCTTTCCGATCCAGTTGCGCTGCATTTCTTTCATGCTTTCACTGAAGTCAACTGTTTCCAATCCTTCCAGCAACCTGTCGGCATAAGCGGTGATCCGCAGGTACCATTGCCGCATTTTCTTTTTTTCAACCGGGTGCCCGCCCCGTTCACTCACCCCATTCACTATTTCATCATTGGCCAATACGGTGCCCAGTGCTTCGCACCAGTTCACTTCGCCATACTTGCTGAATGCAAGCCTGCGGTTCATTAAAATTTCTTCCTGCTGTTTTTTTGTAAATGCATTCCACTGATCTGCCGTAAAATGCCGGTTGCCCTTTGTTTCATATTTTTTAACCAGGTCGGCAATGGGCCTGGCCTTTTTTTGTGTATTGCAGAAATAGCTGTTGAACAGTTGCAGGAATATCCATTGCGTCCATTTATAAAACCGGGGATCACTGGTTCGGAGTTCCCTGTCCCAATCATAACAAAATCCGATCTTATCCAGCTGTGCTTTAAAAGTGGCAATATTCTTCTCCGTGGTGGCGGCCGGGTGCTGGCCTGTTTCCAGCGCATATTGCTCTGCAGGCAATCCAAAACTGTCGAAACCCATCGGGTGCAGCACATTAAAACCCTTTAATCTTTTGTACCGGCTGTATATATCGCTGGCTATGTAACCGAGGGGATGGCCAACATGCAAACCTGCCCCGCTCGGATAAGGGAACATATCCAATACATAATACTTTGGCTTTGCAGATTCATTACTTACTTTATAAGAACCGTTTTTTTTCCATGCCTGTTGCCAATGCTGTTCAATCTTTCTGAAATCGTACTCCATCTGTTACTGAATATTATTTTACTTAACTCCTTTAAATGCCGTGCCAAAACTGTGAAAGAAAAGTTATTTAACCCTCTGTCAGCAATCAACAAATACTTTTATAAAAATAAATCGGGCAGGCAACCGTTTTGAAGACAGCAAAAATAAGGCAAAGCAGGTAAAATCCTTTATTTTTGCCACACCTGAAAAATGAATGCGTACCAACGCCCAAACAATAATTAAATTATGGCTCAATTCGGAAAAGCAAGCAGTAAACGGGGTAAACCTACCTATGCCTATGCCATCATTGGTGTATCACTGGTGTTATTTTTATTCGGTATTGTAGGCTGGTTCTTTTTAAACCTCCGTAAAACCGGGGATTATGTAAAGGAAAACATCCAGGTACATGCCTGGCTTAACCCCAATGCCCAGATCAAGAAGATCGACAGCCTGAAAAATTATATCACTGCCATTCCCTATGCAAAAGATGTGCAGTATGTAACCAAAGAAATGGCCATTCAGCAATGGAACAATGACAATGATACCACCTGGAAAAAATTCCTGGATGAAAATCCTTTACCGGAAAGCATTGACTTTTACATCCGGGCCGATTATGTACAGAAAGACAGCCTGGATGCCTTCTCCATTGACCTGCTGACCCGGTTTCCCGGGCTCATCAAGGAATTCCAGTTCCCCACAGAAACCATTACGCAGGTAAGTAAATTTGTAAAAACAGCGGCCATAATATTTTTGATCGCTGCTGTTGTTTTAACCGTTTTAGTGGTCTTCTCCATCGACAATACCATCAGGCTGGCCATGTACAGTAACCGTTTTTTAATAAAGACCATGCAAATGGTTGGTGCCACCCGCTGGTTCATTGCCAGGCCCATTAACATCAGGGCCGTTATTAACGGGCTGATCGCTTCGGGTATAGCCATTGTCGCAGTTTGGTTTACAGTAATGCTGATCGAGTCGCTGGCCCCCAGTTTTAAAGTTTTACACGATAACACCACCATGATCCTGCTGTTTTTAGCCATCATTGTACTGGGTATAAGCATTTCCCTGTTCAGTACCCACCGTTCTGTAATTAAATACCTGCGCATGAAATTGGATGATTTATATTAAATTGCGTCTTCAATTAACAAACAATGAGCAACGATAAAAAACAAAATAAGGCAGTAACCGGAACCTCCAACCCGCTATTTGGGAAAGAAAATTATATGTGGATGCTTATCGGGCTGGCCGTACTGGCTCTTGGCTTTTTCTTAATGGCAGGTGGTAAAAGCAGCGACCCGAATGTATTCAATGAAAAGGAAGTGTACAGCACCACCCGCATTACCATTGCACCCATGCTCATCATTGCAGGCTTTATCATAGAGATATTTGCCATCATGAAAAAATCGAAAACCAATTAAAGACCGGCATATATAAATTATTTACCAGCGAAGTTTTACCTTCGCTTTTTTTATTTTAAACCATTGACATGACTACCGTTGAAAGCATCATTGTAGGTATTGTGGAAGGAATAACGGAATACATCCCCATTTCCTCAACCGGGCATATGATCATTGCAGAAAAAATGCTGGATATCAGTGATGATGATTTTACCAAGGTATTTACGGTTGCCATCCAACTGGGAGCCATACTCGCTGTGGTGGTGCTGTACTGGAGGAAATTCTTCAATTTCAAAAACTGGCAGTTCTATGTAAAAATTGCTGTTGGTGTTCTCCCTGCACTGCTGCTGGGATATTTGTTTTCAGACAGGATCGATGCCATGCTGGAAAGTACCCTGACCGTTGCCATTTCCCTGCTGGCCGGTGGCTTCATATTGCTGTTCATCGACAATGTTTTTAAAGACCCGAAAATTGAAAAGGAAGAAGAGGTTTCTTTTTTAAATGCCGTCATCATTGGTACCTGGCAGTGCATCGCCATGATACCCGGTATCAGCCGGAGCGCTGCATCCATCATTGGCGGTATGCAGCAAAAGCTTACCCGCAGTGCAGCGGCCGAATTTTCATTCTTCCTGGCCGTACCAACCATGCTGGCTGCCACCGTTTATAAGCTCCTGAAATATTTCCAGGATCACGGCGGTTTTACCCAAAACGAAATAAAACAACTGGCCATAGGCAATGTCGTTGCATTTATTGTTGCCCTGCTGGCCATTAAATTCTTTATTGGCTTTTTAAAAAAACACGGCTTTAAAGTCTGGGGCTATTACAGGATCGTGCTGGGCTTTGTACTGCTCATTTTATTATATACCGGCAACCTGAAACATTAAAATACCCAACTCAGGGTATATAAACTGATCTGCCCTTTACCTAATTATGCACTTTATCATTCAAAACTTTTGATATGAAGATGCTTAAACTGCTGCCGGTTGTTGTCATTTTTGCCATAACCGTTACGGGCTGTAACTCCGATTATGGCAAAGAATACAAATTAGACAACAAACACAATGTTTATTATAAAGGCGAAGGTGTTGACGAAGCACTGGCAAAAAAACTATATGACTATTTAAAGGAACAGGAATATTTCCAGGACAGTATCCAGTCAACCGTTCAGCTTGTAAAGAATAAAGATACCTTTAACCTGAATTTTGTAGTGGATGCCACCAAAATCACTGAAGGATATGAATCCAATTTTTTATTGTTCGGTGCATTTATTTCCGAAAGTGTATTTAATAAAGCCCCGGTTACCATTCAGTTAACCAATGATAAATTAGTACCATTTAAGAACCTGGGATATGCCAGGCCTTTGTCGGACGCCAATCAATAAGGCCAGGCTAACTGCTTATATATACTATCCCGGAACCCCTGCACCAAAAGGCAGGGGTTGTTTTTTTACAGCTTTTAGCATGATATTTACTATTTTCATTCTTCCTTAATTTAAAACCATGCAAACTGCTTCCAAAAAAGTAATCAATGGATGGGCAATGTACGACTGGGCCAATTCGGTGTACAACCTGGTGATCACCACTACTTTTTTCCCGGCCTATTATGCATTTGTCACCAGCATTGCCAAATTCCCGGACGGTATCCGTTTTTTAGGCAGGCATTATGTAAATACCGAACTGAAGAACTATGTGCTTGCCACCGGCTTTTTGATCATTGCTTTCCTCTCGCCCATCCTGTCGTCGATTGCTGACTATAAAGGCAACAAGAAAAATTTTATGCGCTTTTTCTGTTATATGGGAGCGCTCAGTTGTTGCCTGCTGTTTTTTTTTGATGAACAGCATGTAACCCTAGGCCTTATGAGTTTTATGTTTGCCGGGATCGGTTTTTACGGCAGCCAGGTGTTTTATAATTCTTACCTGCCCGAAATTGCAGCCGAGAAGGACAGGGACCGCATCAGCGCAAGGGGATATAGTTTTGGGTATATCGGCAGCGTGATCATGCAGATGATCGGTTTTGGATTGGTTGTGTTCCTGAAAGATGAAAAACTGGCTTTGACCATTACTTTTTTGCTGGTGGGCTTATGGTGGGTAAGCTTTGCCCAGGTCACTTTTTCAAGGTTACCCGGCAGCCCGGCAAGTGAACGGAAAACAAAAAAGCACGCCCTGGTAAACGGGTTTCATGAATTACAGAAAGTGTGGAACCAGGTCAGGCATATGAAAGAACTGAAGCGATATTTAACCGCTTTCTTTTTTTACAGCATGGGTGTACAAACCGTTATGCTGGTAGCAATTGATTTTGGTATCAAAGAATTAAAACTGGAGAACACCAAACTGATCATCACGGCTGTAATTATTCAGGTTGTTGCAATTGGTGGCGCTATAGGCATGAGCCGTTTGTCTGCTTTGTTTGGAAACATTAAAGTACTCTCATTAACCGTGTGTTTGTGGATTGCCGTTTGCATTGCCGGGTATTTTATGCAAACCGAACTGCATTTTTATATCATTGCATCACTGGTAGGGCTGGTGATGGGAGGGATACAATCGCTCAGCCGTTCGACCTACAGCAAGCTGATGCCGGAAACAAAAGATACGGCATCCTTTTTCAGTTTTTATGATGTTACAGAAAAGATCGCCATTGTGATCGGCCTGTTCAGCTTTGGTATAATTGAAGGACTTACACACAATATGCGTAATTCCATACTGGTACTGGTTATATTTTTTGTACTGGGACTTTTCTTTTTAATACTGACCTACCAGGCACAAAAAAACAAACAGTAACTTTATAAACCATGAATGTATATACCATCAACACCGGCTATTTTAAACTTGATGGCGGTGCTATGTTTGGGGTGGTACCCAAAAGTATCTGGAACAAACTGAACCCTGCCGATGATAACAATATGTGCAGCTGGGCACTTCGCTGCCTGTTGATAGAAGATGAAGGCAAATTGATCCTGGTTGATAACGGTATGGGTGACAAGCAGGATGCCAAATTTTTTGGCCATTATTATTTACACGGGAATGATACACTGGAAAAATCATTGGCCCTGCATGGATATACGCCGGATGATATTACCGATGTTTTTTTAACACACCTGCATTTTGATCATTGCGGGGGAAGTATTGTACGGGAAGGAGAAAAACTGGTTCCTGCTTTTAAAAATGCAACCTACTGGAGCAACGAAAAGCACTGGAAATGGGCCACAATACCCAATGACCGGGAAAAGGCCAGTTTTTTAAAAGAGAATATCCTGCCCATACAGGAGAGCGGGCAATTGAAATTTTTAAACCTGGGTGATGAACCGTCAATCGCAGGTGAAACACTAATCACTCACGACTCCCCGATCACGCCCCTCCTGAATTTTTACACAGTAAGCGGCCATACCGCTGCCATGATGCTGCCTAAAATAAATTATAAGGGAAGAACCATTGTGTTCATGGCCGATCTTTTACCCTCAGCTGCGCATATCCCGTTACCCTATGTAATGGCCTATGATATGTTCCCGCTGACCACCTTAGAGGAAAAAAAACTGTTCCTTACGGAAGCACAGCAAAAGGATTATGTTTTATTTTTTGAGCATGACCGGCTGATCGAATGTTGTAATTTACAAATGACAGAGAAAGGTGTGCGGGTTAAAGATACATTTAAGCTGAGTGAACTGTAGTTGCCGGAGTATTACCTGGTTTTAATTAAGGAAGACAAAGGATGCCTCAGGTTCTTATAACTCATCATATCCACTTTTATGCTGCCAACTGCGATCGGGCTTTCTGCCCTTAACAATACATGATTGGGGTCATCGCTCAGCCAGGCGGTCATTTTTTCGCCACCTTCAAAAATGGTTCCTTTAAGCAACAGCGGTTTGATTTTAATGGCATTGAATTTTCCGAAACGGGTTTTAATGACCTCTTTACCCATATACCGGATATACATGTGAAAGATCTCATCGTCCAGGAACATGTCAAAGGGTATCTTGTCATTCACTTTGTATTTGCTGAAATCAATATTCCTGGCATAGTAGATCATGCTGACCACATCCTGGATACAATTGCTGACGGGATAAACGCCGTTGGTGCTCACTGCAGTTTTTGAACTGTGATTAAACGTTACATTGTCGTACTTTTTATACCCGCCTTCATCCACATTGCGTACAAATTTATAGGGCAGCAGGTTTGCCGTATCTACAAAGCTTTCATATTTATCCCTGACCTTAAAAAAATTATCGAAAAAAGAATAGGTGGACCCAACACCCACAAAATGATATACCGGTTTGCCATTAAACCGTTCCAGTGTAGAGGTAAAAACAGCTTCGCCGGCACCCACGTACACGCCCAACGTGCTGTAAAAAACCTTCATCTTCACTTCTTCATCGGCCTTAAATGCTTTATTCCGCACATTACAGGCATCCTGCACATTTGTGGTAAAACCCAAACTGCAAAAAACCAACAACAGCAAAGCCATTTTTAAGTAACTGATCATTTTTCTTTCTTTATTTTAATTCCCAAAATTAATAAACTCCCGATAAATGCAGGAATAAACAGGTTAATGAACCAGATACCAAAAGTTGCTGTCAGGATCCCGATGGTATTGCTGCTGTATGCAAACAACGTTTTTGCAACGGTACCCCTGATTCCCAGTTCTGCAATGGCGATCGACGGAATGATGGCCATGATCCAGAACATGACAGTGATCATCCAAAAACCTGTCCACATATTCTGCTCTACCTCCAGCAACTGAAGCATAAAGATGTATTGTAAAACGAAAACAACATACCTGAAGAACGAAATGGAGAGCAACCTTAACAAAATTTTTGCATCAAATGTTTCCAAAACGTTAATGTATTTCGAAAACCTGTCTGCATAAGGCAATTTGTTCAGCAAATAAATGATCCAGCGAAGCCTGAAAAAGAAAAGTACAAAAAGAACGGTACCGAAAATACTGCCGTACAAAAAAATGGAGATCCAGAAAGCAGAAATACCCATGATCGGATCAAAAGCATCCGCTGAAAGCAACAGGTAAGCCAGGCCGAAGCAGCCCATCAGCATGGTAATGATCAACTGCGCCATACCGCCTGCTATGGAAAGGGTTATGGCTTTGATGCGGTTGCCTTCATGTACAAAAAGAATGCGGCCGCCATATTCGCCGATCCGGTTGGGGGTATTGAGAGAAAAAGTTACGCCACACAAAACAGATTTGAATGCAGTGATAAAACTTATGGGCTGAATGGCCTGCATCAGCAACTGCCACTTACGGGCCTCCATACCCCAGTTTACAAATACTAACCCGATAACCAGCCAAAACTTCCAGCCGCTTTCACCAAAGGGCATGCCTTTAATAAGTGCGATCGAACTGTCCATATCGGGCTGAGCCTTTACCTGCAGGTACAAAGAATAAAATAACCAGGCGGCCAGGAGGGGTCCTGCAATCCATTTGATTAATATTTTGATACTTTTGTTCAATACACAATGTTAGTTCAATTATTATTAATGCCCCGCTGCTTCAAAAAGCAAAATGCCGGGCCGGAAAAATGTAAACAATTTGCAAAAAAAAACAAGCATTATTTTAGGGATCGACCCGGGTACCATCATCATGGGTTATGGACTGATCAAAGTGCAGGGAACTGCGATCCATTTACTGGAGATGGGTGTTTTACAACCCGGCAAAGTAAAAGACGGGTATAAAAAACTACAGCTGATCTTTAATACCGTTAGTGGTTTGATCACCAAATACCAGCCGGATACTTTTGCCATTGAAGCCCCCTTCTTCGGCAAAAATGTTCAAAGCATGCTCAAACTGGGCAGGGCCCAGGGGGTTGCCATTGCTGCAGCTATGCGGCACGGACTGGATGTTACAGAGTATTCGCCGAAAAAGGTCAAACAATCCATTACCGGTAACGGTAATGCGGCAAAGGAACAAGTAATGAAAATGCTCCAGCAGATCCTGGATTTTAAAGAAGACCCTAAACATTACGATGCAACCGATGCCCTGGCGGTGGCCGTATGCCATTATTTTCAGCAAAGAACCGCCCTGCCCGGTGCCGGTGAAAAAATAAACGGCTGGAAGGATTTCCTGGCAAAAAACCCTGGTAAAATAAAATTGCAGAAATAAAAAGCCTGATTAACCGGCATTTAACAAAGGTTAACAGCCGCTTATTTCATTTTCATAAAACCTTTGCAGCTATTATTAAAACATGGTCATACGCTCAAAAACATTGCGGCTGGTAATTTTAACCAGTACCGTACTGGTTACCATCATTATTGCCATCCAGTTGTTCTGGCTGCAAAAAGTGTACCTGTACGAAGAGAAGCAGTTCAATATCAATGTATCTAAAAGTATCCGGAGTTTGTATACAGACATGGAACTGGTAAATGATGCCTCGGATAATGTGCAGAAAATAATTGAGAACATTAACCCGGATGTGTATTTATTCAAGATCGACTGCAGCCCCAACCTCGAACAGCTCTGGATCAATTTAAAGGCCGAGCTGACCGACTTTGATGTGTACACCGATTGCCGGGCAGCTATTTACGACCCTGCTGAAAAAAAATACACCATTGAGCAATATATCAACTTACCGGATTCATACTTCCCGTCTGATAAAGAGAAAATACTCCCGGTTTATGAAAGGGACTATTCTTACATAGCTTTATATTTTCCGCACCGCGGCGGGTATATTTTAAAACAAATGCTGTTCTGGATCGCATCCGGAGGCCTGCTGCTGCTGGTGCTTACCGGGTTTGGGTTCAGTATTTTTTACCTCTACCGCCAAAAATTCTATTACGAAACACAAAAGGATTTTGTAAATAATTTCACGCATGAATTCAAAACTCCGCTGGCGGTGATAACCATTGCCGCTGATGTTTTAAAACAGGAAAACATCATTGAAAAACCCGATAAACTTAAAAATTATGCGGGCATCATCTATGAACAGACATCGCACCTTCAATCGCAGGTACAGCGGCTGCTTGAAATTGCCTACACCGACCGCAGCCACCTTCCGCTGGAAAAGGAAAAATTTGATGTCAATGAGCTGATAAAAAAGTCCATCAATGACCTGCAGCCTTTAATTGAACAGAAAAAAGCGGTGGTAAAAACAACCTTTTCCGGTACAGATTCGATTGTACATGCAGACAAACCTTATTTGCGGTTATGCTTCATCAACCTGATCGAAAATGCCATCAAGTATGCACAAAACCCGGAAATTGATATCACTACAAAAACCGAGGGCAATCAATTTTTAATTTCGGTCAAAGACAATGGCATAGGTATTGCATCTAAACACCAGAAGAAGATATTTGACCGTTTTTACAGGATCACAGATGGCGAACTGCATACCAGCAAAGGATTTGGATTGGGCCTGAATTTTGTAAAAAAAGTGATTGACACCCACAACGGGAAAATAGAAGTGAAAAGTGAACCCGGGAAAGGAAGCACGTTCACCATAAAATTACCCCGCAATTAAATGTAGATCATGGTAAAAGGAAAAGTATTACTGGCCGAAGATGACCTGTCACTGGGTTTTGTTATCAAAGATTCACTGCAGGATATCGGTTTTGAAGTAACGCACTGCCCCGACGGCGAAGTGGCCTGGCAACAGTTTCAAAAAAAAGAATTTGACATTTGCCTGCTGGATATCAACATGCCGGTCAGGGATGGTTTTTCACTGGCAAAAAAAATAAGGCAGCAGAGTGATGTGGTACCCATCATATTTTTAACTGCAAAAAGTTTACAGGAAGACAAGGTAAAAGGCTTCCAGTCGGGTGCCGATGATTATTTAACCAAACCATTCAGCATTGAAGAACTGATCCTGAGAATGGAGGTTTTTTTACGCCGTACCAAAAAGCTGCAGGCCGATACCGAAGAGGTCTATCACCTGGGAAAATTGAAATTTGTGGTCAACGAATTAAAAATATACAATGGCGCAGAATCCATTACCCTCACACAAAAAGAATCCGACCTGTTGCGGTTCTTTGCCCAGCACGAGAACAAGGTATTAAAACGTGAAGAGGTATTACTGAATGTATGGGGTAAGGATGATTATTTCCTGGGCCGCAGCATGGATGTGTTCATCACAAAACTCCGCAAGCATTTTAAGGCCGACCCCAACATTGTCCTGGAAACCATTCATGGAGTGGGTTTCAGGTTACAGGTAAAATAAAATTACAATTGTCCCAGGATCTTTTCCTGTACCGCTTTCAGTTCATCCGCCGACGGATGCATCTTGGCCCTGGTGAAATTCAGGTCATTGGCCGAATTGATGGGTATTAAATGCATGTGTGCATGCGGCACTTCCAGCCCGATCACACTGATCCCGCAACGTTTGCAGTCAAATGCTTTTTCAATGGCATGGGCAATGGGCTTTGCAAATACCAGCATCTCTGCGAGGTATTCATCCGGTACATCAAATATTTTATTGATCTCTGCTTTGGGCACTACCAGTACATGGCCGGCAACCAATGGTTCAATATCGAGAAAAGCAATAAATTTTTCGTTCTCTGCAATTTTATGGCAGGGTATCTCGCCCCTGATGATCTTTGTGAATACGGTCATAAAAAATATTTCAGTAAAGATAAGGCATAAAAAAACCCGTTCGCCGGCTGACGAACGGGTTCAATATTTCCGGCACAATCACAATTCAATTTTTTCAACCCTGAATTTCAACAACCCTGCCGGTGCAGTTACTTCCACTTCTTCACCAATGATCTTACCCAACAGGCTATGGCCGATCGGGGAAGTTACTGATATCTTACCTTCTTTCAGGTTGGCCTCATTTTCAGATACTATTTTATAAGCCACCTGTTTTTTTGTCTTCATGTTGGTTAATGTTACTTTGGTAAGTATGGAAACCTTGCTGGTGTCAATATTGCTTTCATCCAGTATACGGGCATTGGCAATAACGCCTTCCAGGTGTTTTATTTTTGCTTCCAGCATACCCTGTGCTTCCTTGGCTGCATCATATTCTGCATTTTCTTTCAGGTCACCCTTTTCCCTTGCCTCAGCAATGGCATTACTTGCGGCTGGCCTTTCAATGCCTTTCATATGCTGCAGCTCCTCTTTTAACCGCTCAAATGTTTCAGCTGTCACATAATTGGTTGTGTTCATAAAATTCAGTTTAATCAAATAAAAAAAAATACAACGCCCCAGATTGCCTAAGGCGTTGCATGCACTACAAAAGTAGCAAAATTTTTATATTTTCAGCTTTTCAATAACGACAACACTCATTTTATAGAATGCTTCTGCTGAATAACCTGCAATATGGGGTGTTAACAGCACATTGGGTTGTGCCGTAAGAAACTGCATTTCATCCTTTTCGGAAGCCGAAAAGCTGTCGAAATGCTCGTTTTCCAATACATCTAACGCAGCCCCGGAAATTATATTATGCTGTAATGCTGCGATCAAAGCAGCCGTATGTACAACCTGCCCGCGTGATGTGTTTAAAACATATGGTTTTTGCTGAAGCGCTTTAAAAAAAGATGCATTTCCAAAATGCCTGGTTTCATCAGTAAGCGGCAGGTGAAAACTGATCACATCTGCATACCTGCATAGCTGTTCAATGCTGGCTTCCTTGATAGACCCTTGCCCAAAGCCATATTGATATTTATCGTATGCCAGAACCGTTACATCGAAAGATGAAAGCAACCTGGCAAAACTGCTGCCGGTATTTCCAAAACCGATGATGCCAACCGTTTTACCGGCCAGTTCGGTTCCCCTGTTTGCATCCCGTATCCATTTACCGTTCTTTATTTCATCAAAACTGCTGCTGATCCTTTTAGTTAAGTTCAGCAACATGCCCAATGCATGTTCAGCCACTGCATTGCGGTTTCCTTCCGGACTGCTTACACAGGTTATTCCCTTACTTTCGGCAAAGGCCACATCGATCAGTTCCATTCCGCTGCCCATCCTGCCGATCCATTTCAACTGTACCGCTTTATCCAGGATGGTTTTATCAATTCGCAACCTGGTTGTTACAATTAATCCAACAGCCTGGTCAATGATGTTTGCCAGTTCATCATAAGTTATTGCGGGAAGATACATTACCGTAAATCCCTTTTTTTGTAAAGTCTCAATCAGGACCTCATGAACTTTGGCAGTAATGATCACTGTTTTAGCGGTACTCATGTTGAAGCGATCATGCTGATTTCTACATTCACATTTTTAGGCAGGCCTTTTACGGCAACAGTTTCCCTGGCCGGGTATCCTGCCACGCCGGTACCCGGGTCGGCAGAAAAGAAACTGCCGTACATTTCATTTACTTCAGCAAACAAAGCCATATCACTTAAAAATATGGTTGTTTTTACCACATGGCTGAAGTCCATACCTGCTGCCGTAAGAATGGCTTTTAGATTTTTCATTACCTGGCTGGTTTCGGCTTTTATATCGCCGCTTACCAGGTCAGCCGTGCCGGGTATCAATGCGATCTGGCCCGAAATGAACAACATGTTGCCGCTCAAAATGGCCTGGTTATATGGCCCGATAGGTGCAGGTGCATCGGGTGTGTTAATTATTTTTTTCATTTGACTTAAGTTTATTTACAGAATTGCAAATATATCTTTTCTCAACCACCTATTTTTGTAAAAAATAATTATGAACATTATTGTAACGGCACCGGATCAGCAATGGAATGAGCTGACAGCTTTACGTCCCAACATCAACTGGCTGAGGGTTGATGATGCCGCAGCCTTTAATGAACATAAAAATGCAGATGCTTTTTTCTGGCTTTATGACGGAAGCCCATTGCCTGATTTCCCGGGCATCACAAAACCGGTTATGATCAATTCAGTGATACATACACTTGCTGAATTACAGGCACCCGGTCATGTGTTGCGGATCAACGGGTGGCCCGGGTTCCTGAAACGAACAACCTGGGAAATAGCCGGGAAGATCCAACCGCAAACTGATGCTGTATTTCAATATCTCAACATTAAAATAAACCCGGTTAAAGACGAGCCCGGTTTCATTGCTGCAAGGATCATTGCCATGATCATCAATGAAGCCTATTTTGCACTGGAAGAAAAAGTGAGCACCAAAGCTGCCATTGACATTGCCATGAAACTCGGAACCAATTACCCTTTCGGGCCATTTGAATGGGCCGGGCTGATCGGAACAGAAAAGATCGCCGCATTGCTGAATAAACTAAAAATAACCGATGACCGTTACCAGCCATCTTCCCTGTTGATACAGGAAACAACAGAAAAAATTTCATGAGTCTTCTATTAAATATTGATACCTCTTCAGAAAAAGCGCATGTGAGTTTTGCAAAAGACGGTTTGTTACTGGCGTCGCTCAGCAATGAATCACAAAAAGAACACGCTTCATTTTTGCAGTCAGCCATACAGCAATTGTGCAAAAACACATCAATACATTTAGCAGATATTGATGCGGTTGCCGTAACAGCCGGGCCGGGGTCTTACACCGGGCTCAGGGTTGGTATGGCCAGTGCAAAGGGTTTAAGCTATGCGCTTAAAAAACCATTCATAACCATGGGCACTTTGGACATATTGGCCCGATCGGCCATGGACCTTTTCACGGAACAGGATGATCCTGTTTTCT
>CAZBIK010000048.1:0-15266 GCA_964491955.1 uncultured Ferruginibacter sp. | reverse complement strand
TGAATGCCACGATGCCCTCATATACAATTCCTTCATCGCCCTCGGCACAGGAAGCCGTTACCATTTGCCCGGTATTCAGGATCTCCGTAGCATCCCCGCATCCCACGATGGCCGGTACGCCCAACTCACGGGCAACAATAGCCGCATGACAGGTCCTGCCGCCCTTATTGGTGATGATGGCCGATGCTTTTTTCATGATCGGTTCCCAATCCGGATCGGTCATATCGGTTACCAATACATCCCCGTTCTCGAACACATGGCCTTCGGTAACCCGTTTATCCAGTGAAAATAAAATGGATACCTTGCCGGCACCGATCTTATCGCCAACCGCAATGCCCTTCAGCAGTTTTTTCCTGTTGGCACCCGGTTCCATTACATATTCGGTGATCTTTGAAAAATCCTTTTGTGAATGAATGGTCTCTGGCCTGGCCTGTACAATAAATAATTCTTTCGACAACCCGTCGATGGCCCATTCCACATCCATGGGGCACCAGTACCCCTTTAATTTGCTGTAATATTTTTCAATGCTGGTTATCCATTGGGCAAGCTGCACAATGCGGTCGTCGGATAAGCAGTAACGTTGTTGCAATGGTTTTTCCACCTGGATGATCTTGACCCGTTCATCGGGATTATCGCCATACACCATCATGATATCCTTCTTTCCCAGTTTTTTTTCGATGATGCTGCTGAAACCTTTTTCCAGCGTTGGTTTAAATACGATGTATTCATCCGGTGAAACCGATCCCTGCACGATCATTTCGCCCAGCCCGAAGGAAGCATTGATCACCACCACGTCTTTAAAACCGCTTTCGGTATCCAGCGAAAAACCCACCCCGGATGCGCCCAGGTCGCTCCGCACCATTTTTTGTATACAAACAGAAAGGCCGATGCTGAAATGATCGTATCCAAAACTCTGGCGGTAACTGATGGCACGGTCGGTAAATATGGAAGCAAAGCAATTCCGTACCGCATTCATAAGCGGTGCCGGGCCCCGTACGTTGAGGTAAGTTTCCTGCTGGCCTGCAAAAGAGGCATCGGGCAGGTCTTCAGCGGTAGCTGAAGAACGAACGGCCACATCCGTAATTTCCTGTCCGTAAACCTGGCTCAGCTCATGGTATTTTTCAATGATGGCATCACTGAGATCACGGGGAAATTTTGCATTCTTCAAAAGCTGCCTGGCCAGCAAACCTCCCCGCCGGAGAGATTCGATATCATCAAGTTTGATTTCATTGATCACTTTGCGTATCTCTTCATCCAGGTTGTTGTACCGGATAAATTCACGGTAAGCAGCAACCGTAATTACAAAGCCGCCCGGTATCTGTATGCCCAGCTGGCTCAGGTTTTGAAGCATTTCACCAAGGGATGCATTCTTTCCACCCACCTGTTCAATATCATTCATACCAACTTTGTGCAGATCGGCTAAATAAACGGAACTGTTCATAATAGAGGGATTAAGCAGTTAAACAATCGTTCAGCTAATGTAATCCAATATAATTATAACAAATAAAAATATATAACAATTTCTTGTAAATTTAATGTGGGTGCGTATCAAAAAACTGCCTGTTATAAAAAATTGTATTTCTTATCACCAATGCTGCAATTGAAATAACTTTAGCCCATGAAGCGAAAAGATTTTCTTTCTTCCATGGTTCCGTTTGCAGCAACATTTACCGCTGTTGCCAACGGGAAACTGCTGCCTGACCCTGAAAGGACGGTTTCGCTTCCACCCTATTTAAAACCCGGCGATACCGTTGGCATTTGCTGCCCGGCAGGTTTCATTAACCCGGAAGACCTGCAGCCGGCATTGCTTAAAATAAAAGAATGGGGTTTCAATGCCAGGGTTGGTGAAAGCATCGGTAAAAAAGATTTCACATTTGGAGGTACCGATGATGAACGGCTGAAGGACCTCCAGCAGATGCTGGATGACCCGGCTGTGAAAGCTATCCTGTTTGCGCGGGGTGGTTATGGCGGCATCAGGATCATTGACCGCCTGGATTTCAAAAAATTCAAAAAGAACCCCAAATGGATCATCGGTTTCAGTGATGCAACTGTTTTTCATGCACACATCAATGAAAATCTCCGCATCGCAACCATCCATTCAAAAATGTGCAACAGTTTTCCTTCCGACTGGAACCTGGCAGAACCCGTTCAAAAAGAGACCATTGAATCCATACAAAAATGCCTGAAAGGAGAAAAGATGAAATACCTGTTTACCCCTCATGAAAAAAACAGGACCGGGCTTGCTACCGGTGAACTCGTTGGCGGCAATTTAAAAACGCTGGAATCGCTGGCCGGCAGCGGATCGGATATCCATACAAATGACAAGATCCTTTTTGTGGAAGACACCGGCGAATACGCGTACAGCATTGACCGTATGTTCTGGAACCTGAAACGCAGCGGCAAACTGGAAAAACTGAAAGGGCTCATTATTGGCGGCTTTAAGCTTAAACCCGACGACCCCGGGGAGGAATTCGGAAAAACACTGTATGACATTGTGCTGGAAAAAGTGAGTGAGTATGCTTACCCGGTATGTTTTGATTTCCCGGTAGGGCACCAAAAAAATAATTATGCGCTCAAATGCGGGTCATTGCATACTTTGGGCGTACATTTAAACGAATGCAGACTAACTGAATCATGATGATAAAAATTCCCCCTTACTTAAAAAAAGGCGACACCATCGGCATTACCTGCCCGGCCGGCTATATGGCAGCTGCCAAGGCACAAACCTGTATTGACATTTTACAAAGCTGGGGGTTTCAAGTGATGGTGGGTAAAACACTCGGCAGCAGGAGCAAAAATTATTTCAGTGCAAACGATGAAACCCGCAGCAATGAAATGCAGGCCATGCTGGATGATGAAAACATTAAAGCCATCCTCTGCGGCAGGGGTGGTTATGGCGTAACCCGCATCATTGACGGGCTTGATTTTACCAAATTTAAAAAGAATCCCAAGTGGATCATTGGCTTCAGTGATATCACCGTTTTACACGCCCACCTGTATAGCCGGGTTAAAGTGGCTTCGATGCATGCACCCATGGCTGCTGCATTTAATGAAGGAGAAAATAAATACATCCAGGCACTGCACCATGCACTCATTGGCAAAAAGGCAAAGTACGAATGTGCAGCGCACCCGTTCAATAAACCGGGCACGGCTACCGCCGAACTGGTCGGCGGCAATCTTTCCCTGCTGGCACACCTCTGTGGAACGCCTTCTGATATCCGCACAAAAGACAAGCTGTTGTTCATTGAGGATATCGGCGAACACATTTACAATATTGACCGGATGCTTTACCAGTTGAAACGCAGTGGTAAACTGGACAACCTGGCAGGCCTGGTCGTTGGCGGGTTTACCGATATGCATGATACCGAAAGGCCATTTGGCAAAAAAGTTTATAAACTCATAAAGGAAATAACTAACGGGTATGATTACCCGGTTTGTTTTAATTTCCCGGTAAGCCACGATAAAGAAAACTATGCATTAAAAATTGGTGTACCGTACCATTTACAAATCAGTAAAAATAAAACACGGTTAACGGAGGTTTAATAAACTGTCGAGTTTTTGCCTGTACCCTTCAAAATCTGCCAGGTTATGGTGCGTTCCGTTTTCGATCGTTATGAATTCATCGGCCGGTTTTAAAATTTTCTTCAGCCTTGCTGCATTCCGGTATGGTATCACGCCATCATCCGTACCATGAAAAATGGTGACCGGGTAATGTACATCCTGTAAAAAGCGGTACAATGGAATTTGATAATGGCTCATTTTCCCGGTGGGATAAATGGGAGCATAAGCACTGAACAGCGAAGGAATGCTGTAATAAGGTGTTTCCAGGATCAGTCTTTGGTTATTGGATCCGGATGCCACGTAGGAAGCAATGCCTGTTCCGAAAGATTTTCCATAAAGGATAATGCTGTCTTCACCATACCTGGCAGCAGCCATTTTTTGAACCTGCAATCCCTGTTCATACATTTTTTTTTCGGTGCGTTCGCCGGTACTCTTTCCAAAGCCGGGATAATCTCCCATCCACACCTCGTATCCGTGTTTGGTGAAATGGCCGGCAAATTTTGCATACCGCTCAATATTTTCTTTATTGCCATGAAAATAAAGCACCACTCCTTTTCTTACAGAACCAGGCGGAAAAAATTTGATCATGCTGAGTGTATCGGTACCGTTAAAAGGAATATTTATTTCTTCAAACGGTACATTAAACCTGAATACGTGAGTACCTGATAATTTTTCGGGATGAAATAAGAATTGCTCCTGCAGGTAATACAAGGCAATGCCAATGCTGCAGTAAAGAATGATGATGATCTTAAGCCAGCGGAAGATTATTTTTTTTTTCATAGAGGATGCAAGTTAAGGGTTTGAGGGTTTAAGGGTTTAAAGGTTTAAGGGGGTTTAAAGTTTAAGGTTTAAAGTTTAAGTATCCTGCATCTTGTATCCTGCATCTTGTATCCTGTATCTTGTATCCAGTATCCAGTATCCAGTATCCAGCATCCTTTCTTCAATACTGCAAAATATCCCTTACAAAATTATGGTACTCCGGGAATGAAGGCAGGTTATTGTGCCCGCCGCCGGGTATGCGGATCAGTGTTATTTTCCGCGGGTTCAGCGCCTGTAGTTTTTCGCTGTTGTGGATGGGCAATATCCAGTCTTTGGTTCCATGCAGAATATACGTATGGCAATTCACTTTGGTTATCCATTTATCTGTACGCATATGGTAGCGCAACACAAAACGAACGGGCAGGATGGGCAAGAACCTTTCCACTGCTTTTTTAAAACTGTAATACGGTGCATCCAGGATCAAATAACGGGGCTTGTTATCACAGGCGATCTTGGCTGCAAAACCACTGCCCATGCTGCGCCCGTAAACAATGATATGGTTTTGATGGTATTTGGCAGCCAGTGTTTCGTACACAAACTGCATATCGGTAAGCATATCTTTTTCATTGCGTTTGCCGGTGCTTTTACCAAAGCCGCGGTAATCAACCAGCACCACATCATATTTATACCGGTAAAAATCCTTTGCATATTTTGCCCAACCTTTTATGCTGCGGCTGTTGCCGTGAAAGTACAGGACAAGCCCCAAGGGATCTTTAACCGTAAAATGAAGACCATTGATCCGTACACCGGGTTCCACATCAAAGAACAGTTCTTCAAATGGCACGTCGTATTTATAAATAAAGTCCTGTTTGAGTTTTTCGGGCTTGAAAATTAACTTCTCCTGTACAAAAAAAGCAATTACTGAAAGTAATGCAATGCCAATAATGATATAGAGTATGACCTGGAGCAAAGTTCCTGTTAACAGTTAGGTATTATTGTTAGATGTTAAGTACCCTGTTAAGTTAAGCTTTCTCATGCAAAAAATTAACACAGGATGTTTATTCAGTCAGCCCAAATTGTTTTTTCCAGGCTTCAGTGCCTCCAATAAGATTGAAAAGATTGGTAAATGGATATTTATCCTGTAGCCGCTGAATAGCGATCTGGCTGCGTATACCTTTGCGGCAATAGATGATCACAGGTTTATCAATGGCTATTTTTTCAACCTGTTGTGTAATTGCATGCAGGGGAATTAACTCACCGCCAATATTAAACTCAGCATGTTCTTCTGGTTCACGTACATCGATCAGCTGAATATCTTCAGCGCTGTCTATTTTATCCTTTAATACTATGGCGGTTATTGAATGCATACACATATCTTCTCTTTCTTCGGCTTCGCTCAGAAAGGGACTTTTTGCAGTTTACAGGATTACTATATTTTCTAAATCCAAACTGCTGAATTTACTTATCAAAAAAGTGACTTGCAATCAAAAACACCAGGTTCCCCTTTAGGGTTTAGGGGCATTATTCTCCCTCATCCGGGTATGTCCGTTTAAGTTTTAAATTACTAACCGGTGCAATGATCAGCGGGAATTTTTCTACCAGTACCGTACTCTGTTCCAGCCCGAATCCTTTTTCTTCGTTGAGTGAAATTTCCTTCAGCCAGAAATAGGAACGCATGATGATCCTTTCAAAGAACGGCAGCTCATTATCCTGACTAAGGAATTTTTCCATTACGATAAATTTAAAATCGCCGGCCATATTATTCCGCTGCTGGCTGTCGTAACGGCTGGTCACATTCACTTCCCGGTTGATCACCAGGTCTTCCACCACCTTTTTGAACATCAGGTTAATGCGAGGCTGCATCCTGAATCCCAGCCTGAACTCTACCCGGATGATATCGTTTGGAATAATGTGTTCTACAGAATACTCGCAGGTGTAAGGGTCATCCATGGTATCCACGTGTACAAACCAGAAAATATCGGCCCTTTTGGGTTTGCCGCTCAGGATAGAATAAATGATCTTGTGTTCTATTTCCTTGGGGTTATTGGCACTGGTCAGATACACCAGGTGTGTGGCATATTTGGGAACTGATGAATCATTGCTCAGTTCTTCCAGCTTGGGCACATATTCATCCATACGTACAAATTCCACATAACGGTTCTTGATCTTGCGGCTGCGGTACCATACATACATGATGGAGAACAGGAAGAACCCGATCATCAGGGTGATATAACCGCCGTGTAAAAATTTATCCATCAACGCGATCAGGAAGGATGATTCTATAATGATATACGCCGTGAGGAAAATATAGATCCACAATGGTTTCACCCGGTGCAACACCAGGTAATTGGCAAACAGGATGGTGGTCATGAACATGGTGGTGATGATGGCTAACCCGTAAGCAGCTTCCATTTTAGCCGACTCGCGGAAAAACAATACCACACCCACACAACCCACAAAAAGGAGTAAATTAATGGCCGGAATAAAGATCTGTCCCTTGGCTTCCGTAGGATAATTGATCTTGAGTTTTGGCCAAAGGTTCAGGCGGATGGCCTCACTGATCAGCGTAAACGAACCAGATACCATGGCCTGGCTGGCAATGATGGCGGCACTGGTGGCAATCACAACACCAGGAACAATGAACCAGTTGGGCATCAGGTCGTAAAAGGCATTGATGCCTTCAGCACTGATGGTTTGTTTGTCCAGCAACTTCCCGCTATGGTGTTTTAAGATGCTTGCACCCTGTCCGAAATAATTTATCAGCAAACATGCTTTTACAAATATCCAGGATATGCGGATATTACCGCGGCCGCAATGACCCAGGTCGCTGTAAAGCGCTTCGGCACCCGTGGTACATAAAAAAACGGCACCCAGTAACCAAAAACCTTCCGGGTAAGTAAACAGGAAATGAATGGCATAATAAGGGTTCAATGCCCTGAATATGGAGAAGTCGTCGCTGATATGAATTAGCCCCAATACGGCCAGCATGCCAAACCACAGCGACATGAACGGCCCAAAGAATTTACCGATATTGCTTGTACCGAACTGCTGGGTGAAAAAGAAAACGGCAATGATACCGAGTACAATATACACAATGGTATCCTGGCTGAGGTCGTGAAACCTGGGCAGTTCTTTTAAACCTTCAATGGCCGACGTAATGGATATGGGTGGAGTGATGATCCCATCTGATAAAAGCGCTGCACCACCGATCATGGCCGGTATGACCAGCCACTTTTTTCGGCGCCGGACCAGGGCAAACAAAGAGAAAATACCGCCTTCTCCGCGGTTGTCGGCACGCAGTACCATCACCACATACTTAATGGTGGTGAGTAAGGTGATCGTCCAGATGATCAGGGAAAGGGTACCCAGTATCAGCGATTCGTTAACGACCCTGCCTTTAATAATGGAATTAAAAACATAAAGAGGGGAAGTTCCGATATCTCCGTAAATAATTCCTAAAGCAACCAGCAGGCCGGCTGCTGTAACCTTGTTAACATGTTTCGACACACTGTAAATTTAAACCTTCATCAGGGTCATTATTAAATATGATAATACCTGCATCCCGTATTGAATATGATGTTCACAATCAAAATGCAGGTACAAATGTAGAAGTAAAACGTAAAAACAAAGAGAAATATTTTTTATATGGCAAATTGGAAAAGATAAACACTTGCAGCGGCCGGGGATACCTTATTGCCGTTGATCTGATTTTTATGCCCAAAACCGGCTGCATTTATTTTTCTTACCCCCGGTTAATGAAATTGGCAATAAAGACGGCTACTTTTGCACATTGAAAAATTAAAGTAACATATAGCAAAGCCATTCGTTCAATGTAAAACATGTTCAAAAACACAACCATCTTATCAAACTAAAAATTATGGCTCTCAAAATGAATTTAAGGACCAGCTTTCTGAAACCAGGATGTATACTCCTGGTATTTTTTTCCTGCAGCCATACTGTTTTTGCACAACCCGACAGCATTGATGTTTTTGTGGCAAAACAAATGCAACAACGTAGGATCCCGGGGTTGCAGTTAGCCATAGTAAGAAACGGGGAGATCATTAAAACCGGTAACTACGGACTGGCCAATGTGCAGGATTCTGTTCCGGTGACAGACAAGACCGTTTTTACCATCAATTCCATTACCAAGGCATTTACCGGTGTTGCCATCATGCAACTGGTTGAAGCCGGTAAATTAAACCTGTCTGCACCGGTATCTCAATATCTTACAGGTATCCCCGAAACCTGGAAGGCTGTTACCATTCAACAATTGCTGTCGCATACTTCCGGCATACCTGATATTGTTGATGAAGAGGAATCAGTTTTGATTGCTGCCGGTGAAGCAGCATCCTGGAAGCAGGTCCTGGCATCACCCGTTGATTTTAAACCAGGTGAAAAATTCAGGTATAACCAAACCAATTATTTATTGCTGGGCCGCATCATTGATACCTTAAGCGGAATGCCGTTTACCGAATACATCACCAAAGAACAGTTGCAAAAAGTGGGCATGCCCAAAACAATAAAAGCAGGATTTGGGGCCACAAAAGAAGTGATCGCACATGCCGCCGGCGGATACCGCTATTCAAAAGGTAAGCTCAATAACATGTTCTTCTCTTTTCCCGGATCGCTGCAAACCGCAGCAGGTATGAGTTCTACCGCAAAAGAAATGGCTGACTGGGTAATTGCATTACAAAATAACCGGTTGCTGAAACAACGATCAAGTTTGGCTGCACTTTGGGATCCTGCAAAACTTAACAACGGTAAAATTGCAGGCTTCAATAATTTATTGAACGGTTATGCAGCAGGATGGCCTGTTGCAGCAAGAGCCCAACACCCGGCCGTTGCGCCTGTTGGGGGAGGCCGGTCTGCATTATTTGTTTACCCGCAGGATGACCTGTCTATCATTGTGCTGACGAATTTAGCCGGTGGTTCTCCGGATGTATTCATAGATGAACTGGCAGGTTTGTTCATACCGGGTATGAAAGAATCAAATGGATTCGGGTTGTCGGTTCCTGTTAAAAAACTCAGAACCGGGTTAGAGCAAACCGGGTATAAAAATGCCGTTGAATCTGTTAAGAAATTAAAAAAGGAAAATGCTGATTTTGAGTTGCCCGAAAATGAGATCAACGACTGGGGATATAAACTCATCAAACAAAAGAGAATGGCAGATGCGCTCGAAATATTCATGCTCAATGTATACCTGTACCCGTCAAGCGCCAATGCATTTGACAGCCTGGGTGAGATCTATGCAGAGCTGGAAAATATCCCGCTGGCCATTAAAAACTATGAACGATCTGTGAAACTGGATCCACAGAACAACAATGCTTTGCAGGCATTAAAAAGACTCAGCGCATTACAAAAATGATCATTTTAAACTACCAGCACCGGTAATTTAAAAAACAATCTTTACGGATTACGGCTGTTTATTTTCTGCCATAAAGTCAAACATATCCTCATTCATTTCATCGGCACGGTCGCAGTGTGTGATCTGTGCAAAAGCACTGTAGGTTGCACCAATCGCCAGGGGCAGACTGAACAGTAAACCGATACCACAGGGAATTGCACTGATCAACACAATAAAACCCAAAGCGATAAAAAGCCCGATCAATGGAAGCAGGTTATGGGTAGCCAGCCTTCGGCTCATATCCATGGCAGGCCAGGCCTGCATTTTATAAATAATGATGAAATGGGTTTTAAATGCCCAGATCACGGAGATCAGCAAGATGGCACACATCAGTATCATAAACAATATCACCGATTCGGGGTTGACCATCTGCAAAAACAGGTCCCGGATCTCTTCCTGGTTTGAAAATATATCAGAGCCCTGGCCCAGCCTGAACAGTTCGATTATCTGGTCCAGATAATTCAGGAAAAAAAGGATCATCAGGATCACTGTTATGGAAGTCTGGATGAGTGTACTGATCACAATGGGGCCCAGAAAATTAAACCCTTTGAACATATCGCCAAAATCTGTCCAGCCAATTCCTTTTGAAATGCGCCAGGTTACATAAATGGCGCCTGCCCATAAACAGGGGCTGAGCACGAGGTTATTGGCGATACCGCCAACGATGGGTATGATGCCAACGCCAATACCAATGGCAAAGGTAAGTACACCGCCAAGGATATAATAGCCCAGGTATTTTGAAACCAGGCCCCATCCGTCGGAAATGGCTTCACCGATAGAAAAAGTTGATCTGTCTGTTTTCAGTTCTTCCAGTGTTTTCATGCATTTTTTTTACTAAACTAAGCATAAAATAAATTTAAAATGAAATAAAAATAGATTTCGGGTACCGGAAAATATGCTGATCAACTATACGCAATGTGAATTTACTGTTAAGTGAACGGTTAATGACCGGTACAAAAAGCCGGTTGGCTGTCATGCAATTTTTTTATCTAAACCCTTTATTAACAGGCATTACAGGCTTAATCCTTTCTTTTGGATAAATCAGATTGCATTGCAGGTTGATTTGCAGCATACAAAAACCAAATCTACTTTTACGCCATCAACAGCAATCAACATCCTGTTCATTGCAACCCCTACGGACCTGATCCGCTTCAATTTTAACCATTCCTGCTATATATAGATCCGGCTGCATGCTTAATGATTATTTTATTAACCATTAAATTAAACTTTATGAAACAGATCAAAATCATTTTCGCTATCGTTATTTTTTCAGTAATGGGTTTTATGCAGGCCATTGCCGGTGATACCACTTCAGATAATCCTGCATTGCCGGTAGAACTGAAATATGCAGGCAGTTTTAAAAACCAGCCGCTGATCCAGTTAAACTTTACCGGGACTTCAGAAGACCGTGCGTTCAGCATCTCCATTACCGATGAAACAGGATTTGAATTGTACAACGGTGATGTAAAGGGGCATATTTTTTCAAAACAGTTTTTACTGAATACCGATGACCTGGGTGATGCCGTTTTACAATTTGTGATCACCGGCAAAAAAACAGGGAATAAAGCGGTTTACAAAGTAAGCAGGTTTCACCGTGTGACTGAGCAGATGAACGTTGTCAAATTATAATTTACATGTATTGTTTCCCGGGAGTTTTTAACCCATACCTATACAAAGAGGCTGCCTTTACAGGGCAGCCTCTGTTATTTTTATGATGACCATTTACGGGAAAATGCCCAACTCGCTGTAGCTGTTGGCCACCTTGTTGATGGCACTGATATATGCTGCAGTGCGCATATCGGGAATATCAGGATTGCTTTTCCAGATCTCCATGATCTCTTTGGTTGCCGCGATCATGGTTTCTTCCAGTCCGCTGTGTACCAGGTCAACCTCATCTGGCCCGTGCATAATGAAAGTTCTGTCTACTTCACTTACTTTTTTACCACTCATTTCCTCAATCTGCCCTAAAATACGGGAGTTGAGGTTTTCAGTAAATTTCTTTTCCATACGGCCATAACGCACATGGCTGAGGTTTTTCAGCCACTCAAAATAACTGACCGTAACGCCACCTGCATTCAGGTACATATCCGGCACACATAAAATGCCGCGTTCCAGGAAAATATCATCGGCTTCCGGTGTACAGGGGCCATTGGCAGCTTCACCGATGATCTTAGCTTTAACCCTGCCCGCATTTTCGCCGTGGATCACATTCTCCAGGGCTGCAGGAATTAATATGTCGCATTCCAGTTCCAGCGCATCCGTATTCAATGCCAGATTTGTTGCACCCGGGAAATTCAAAATAGACCCTGTGGCTTTACGGTGATTGAACACATCCAGTTCATTCAGTCCATCCGCATTGTAAATGGCTCCCTCATATTCTGCAAGGCCGATCACTTTGGCGCCTGCCTGCCTGAAGAACTGGGCCGTATGAAATCCCACATTACCCAAACCCTGTACCACAACTGTTTTTCCCTTGATACCGGTTGTTAATCCAAGTTTTTTCATCTCGTCTTCCATATTGCACACTTCACGGATACCGTAGAAAACACCGAGCCCGGTTGCTTCCTTTCTGCCACGAACACCACCCTGTGTTACAGGTTTACCGGTTACACAGCCGGCAGCATCAATTTCGCCGGGCCTTAATGAAGCATAGGTATCCACGATCCAGGCCATTTCCCTTTCACCGGTACCATAATCAGGCGCCGGGACATCGATACCGGGGCCGATAAAATTTTTCTTCACCAGTTCAGATGTATAACGGCGGGTAATTTTTTCCAGTTCATAGGTACTGTATTTACGCGGGTCGATCTTGATACCCCCTTTACCACCACCAAACGGCACATTCACAATGGCGCATTTGTAGGTCATTAAACTGGCCAGTGCCATTACTTCGTCCTGGTTTACCTCATCACTGAAACGGATACCCCCTTTGCAGGGTGTTTTGTGCTGGCTGTGCTGAACACGGTATGCTTCTATCACTTCAATACTGCCGTCGTCACGCTTAATGGGAAAACGCATCCTGTAAACACTGTTACAGGCTTTGATCTGCTGCAAAATGCCCAAATCCCATTTGGTGAATTTGGCCGCCTTGTCAAAACTTCTTTCTACATTTTGAAAGAAAGTGTATTCGTGTTGAGAACTCATAAAATTGATTTTATTTTTAGCAATCGTTATTTTGAAAGTTTAATTGTTTAAGGGTTAAGGGTTGAATGGTTAAAGGGTTTAAGGGTTAGCAGGATTTTTAACCGGTAGATCATCTGATGCTAATCTTTGCCTTTTTCCAGCCTGCTTATTTTTCTGTCTATCATAAAAACATAAATGAACAACCCGACCAGTATGGTAAGACAAACAGCCACCACCACATAAATTTTTCCATTGCTCCGCATGGCATCTGCCATTTCGGGTTTATCCTGTGCAAATGCGGCAACATGCAGTATCAAACCACAAATTACCAGTAAGAGAGACCTGATTCGCTTATTCATTTAACAGTGATTTATCTTTGATTAATTGTAACCTGATCTTTAAGGTAGCGATCCAGACACCCAATAAGGTCCATCCGATTATAGCCGGGTAAAAGACCATGCGCAGCCCGCTGTCAATATCTTTAAAGTTCAGCGCCGGGTTACCGCTGTCGCTGCCGGGGGCGCCCGGGTGTAAACTGCCCACCAGCCTGGGTATTATCCAGATACTGGGGAACAACATGGCAAAGGCAAATATATTATACACCGCACTGATGCGTGCTTTTTTATCCATATCTGTAAAAGAACCCCGGAGCACAAAATAGGCACCGTAGATCAATAAAGCAATGGCTGCCCCGATCAGTTTTGGCTCTTTTAGAATGCTACCCAGCGACTGGCTTTGATCAGAAACCCAGGTATAATTTGCCCAGATGGTACCGGTAGCATAACCCAGTATGCCAAAAAAAGAACCAACCGCTGCAAAATTATGGGCAAAAATATCGTTGCGTAAACCAAAACCCCTGAGGTATTTTATGCTGTAAACAAAACTGGTACCGAACAGGATCATCATACCAAACCACATGCATACATGAAAATACAGGTTGCGAATGGTTTCATTGAGGATAAACAAACGGGGAACTTCCATTAAAAACCCGCCTACAACCGTGTAGACCAGGATACAAAAGGATAATATTTTCCACCAGTTTTTTTGCAAGAAATCTAAAATTGATCAGGTGACAAAGATAAGGAAGTTAAAAGTGAATAATAAAGTGTTAACTGTTAGTTTTTCTATTTAAGAATTTCTACCCGTTTATTTCAGACCGGTTCAGACAACCCGGATATTCAAACCTATATGTTTATTGCAGATTTTAGATTGCAGATTTTAGATTGTTGCAAGGGCCCCTATACTTCTAATACCCAATTTATCCTCCGAAGCTTCTACCTACGTTAAAACTCCGGCAGATAAATTAGCGAAGGAGGATACCTAATACCTAATTCCCAATCCCCAATTCCTGATTCCTTCCTCACCTCCTCCTCAATCCTTCCATAAATACGGAAACAATATCACAGCCATGGCGATCACCAGGATATCCAGGCCGGCTATTAATCCACATAACTGTAAGATAGCGCCTTCCCTGAACACTTCGGCAAATGCAGCTTTACTCAGGCGCATGAGCAATAAAAGCTGGGGCAGGATCACCGGAAACCCCAGGATTGCGATCAGTGCGGCATTCTGTTGTGCCTTTGCCGCGATGGCGCTCATTAAAGTAAATACAATGCTGATGCTGGCGCCGCCCAATACAACAATACCAATAAACTGCAGGCTGTTATCTACCGGGTTGCTTAAAAAAACAGAGAACATCAGGAGGCTCAGCAGGCTCATCAATACCATCAGCATTACATTGTAAACCATTTTTGCAATGATGAACTCCACCGGTGAGGCGATGGAATAAAAATACAGCATGCGCCCCCGGTTCTCCTGTAAAAAGCTTTTGGCCACTGCATTCACACATATAAATAACTGGATCACCCAAAAAAGGCCATTCCACACATTGGCATCGGGCCTGTCGATGGATAAGTATAAAACAAAAATGGTAGAAGCGATATACAGCAGGATACCATAAAAGGTGTGTTTCTGCCTGAACTCAAGCAGGATATCTTTTTTCAGCAGTGTAATGATCCGGTTTACCATGTGGTGAAGTGAAAAATGTTAATCCTTTAGCTGGGCGCAAAGCCTGCACCGGGGTTCATAGATATCTTTTTCGCCCAACAGCACCTGCGGACCCTCAGCTATCTTCCGGTAACTGATGTTGGCAATATTGCCGCATTTCATACAAATGGCGTGCAGCTTGGTAATATAATCGGCCTTGGCCAGCAGGTTGGGCATCTGTCCAAAGGGGTTACCCAGGTAATCCATATCCAGCCCGGCCACAATAACCCGGATGCCCTTTTGGGCCAGTTGTTCGCAAACGTTGGCGATCTCGGCATCAAAGAACTGGGCCTCATCGATCCCCACCACATCTACATCAAGGGCCCGCAGCAGTATGGATTGGGAATTACCTACCGGTGTGGAAATGTATGCC
>CAZBIK010000047.1:13981-15364 GCA_964491955.1 uncultured Ferruginibacter sp. | reverse complement strand
CCGTTATTTTCGAAACGTTGCTGTTCCGTAACAGTTTTTACAATTAACCGCATTTATTCCTGCCAGTATTTATCAAATACGGAAATATCCCCTGTTTCTTTCCAATATCCATGGCTCAACCGTATGGGGTAACACAAACTGTCTATCTCCCACTTTCGCTCATGTATGCCGGGCTTCATTTCTGTCTTGTCGTCCTTCCATTCACTCACTTTTGCTTCATCTTTATAAAATGCATTGGCGTAAGGATCTTTTAAAATACATTTCACCTGCCGGTTGATAACGCCCCTGATGAGTTCCTGCAGATCTTTATCTTCTTTCATCAACGGCAGGTAAGGCCAAACCTGTGCCGAAGAATCCCGCAGCCACATGGCATCAATATCACCGGTAATTACAAAAGTATCCGGCTTGCCATTGATGACCTCAAATTCGACCGTGGTATCCAGTGTATTGGGAAAACAGTTCTCAAACAGCCAGGCAATTTCTTTATTGCCGGTATTCTTTTTTATTTCTGCTATTAATTTTTCAACCGCAGGGCTTTTGAATTTTCGTTCACTTTCAGGAATTCTTACTACAGGAAAATCTTCATTCCATTTTGCAAATGAATATTTACTCATCAATAAACCTGCAGATACAAGTGATGTTTGCTGAATGAATTTTTTCCGGTTCATGCTGTTAAGATAAAAAGAAAATGCATCCCGTTCCCGGAATGCATTCAGTTATTTTTATAATATGGGTTTATTCCACATCCACCTGTTTTTTGATCACTGCGCCATTAACGGCCTCCATTAAAAATTTCCGTTCTTTCAGCAGGTAACCGTTTCCATGTTCACAAAAATGCACCTTTAGGTTTTCGATGCTGATGGGATTGCCATAAGGAATATCCGCTATGTTGGAGTGTTGTATATCGTGCCCGTCGATGATCATGACCAGTCCGCTGCCGATGGCCTCCATCTTATTGCTGTCGGTTATCAGCATGGCCGTGTCTTCGCCCAGGCCAATGCCGATACAGGATGGGTTTGAAGCTACGGCCTGCGCCAGCCTGCCAAACCTGCCCCTTTTTTCAAAGTGGGAATCAAAGATCACATCCTGCATAAAGCCGAGGCCCGTAGTGATCTTTACTTCACCTTTTAAATGTGCCCTGGTGGCATTTCCTTCATATATCATTGTATTGCTCATGGCCATGGCGCCAGCCGATGTACCGGCTACAACAAATCCTGGTTCATGATGGTAACGGTCTAATAATTTTTCTAAAAATGCAGTGCCGCCAAATGTACTGCTCAGGCGTAACTGGTTACCGCCGCTGAACATAACAACATCACAGGTGCTGATGCGTTCCAGATATTCGGCATTGGCAGTGTCGGCACGGTTGCGGATGTGCAGCAC
>CAZBIK010000047.1:0-13971 GCA_964491955.1 uncultured Ferruginibacter sp. | reverse complement strand
TACCTGGCAGGCATGGATACGTTTTATATAATCTGCATCGGCTGTATCAGCCCGGTTGCGGATATGCATAACGCCGATATTGGTACATCCGATCTTGCCAAAGGCATTCAGGTAATTGTCGCCAACTTCGTAGGGGATCATACTGGCTGTGGTGATCACTTCAATGCGGCTGAGGGGGCCGCCGGCTTCTTCAACAATGCGGGTCAAGATTCCCAGCTCAAAAAAATTGAGGTTATTGCGTTGGATCTTACCGGTCTCCAGGTCTGTGCCCTTATCTTCTGCCCCTCCAATCGCAATCAGCTTTCCTTTGGCAAATTGCATTAAATCATTTTTATGATTAACGCAAAAATAAGGGAAATCGTGTATGCATTCCTTTTTTTGGTTATCAACGGCTGTTAATAAGAGGTAAAAGATCAGGTTTTTGCAAATGCGGCGATCCCTTCTGCAAGCCGGTCCAGATTTTTCGTACTGGTATACACGTTGGGTGTTACCCGTACGCCGCGGATGTTCTCCCAGACTATGCCTACCGTGTGTATCTTATGGTGCTGCCAGAGATAACTGTCCAGGGCTGCCGGTTCTTTTCCTTCAACACTTACCAGCCCGATGGCACATCCAAATTCCTTTTTTAAGGAAGTATGCAGTTTCACTTTGGGAATGTCCTTTACTTTATTCATCCAGTAATTTTTCAGGAACAGCAACCTTTCCTCTTTTCTTTTACTGCCGATCATATCATGAAAATCAATGGCTTTATCGATGGCTTCTTCAATATAGAAAGGGCGGGTGCCCAGGTGTTCAAACTTGCGGATATTGTCTTCATTATTGTCGCCGGCGCCAAATAAAGGCCAGGTGGTTTTGATCTTTTCCTTTCGCACATACAGGAAACCGGTACCGATGGGGGCGCCCAGCCATTTGTGCAAACTGGTTCCAAAATAATCACAGTTGAGGTCGTTGATCAGGAATTCAAAATGGGCAAATGTATGGGCCCCGTCGACCAGTACATCAATTCCCCTTTTTTTAGCTGCGTCTGCAATTTTCCGAACAGGCATTTTCTGCCCGATCCAGTTGATCATATGCGTTACCTGCACCACCCTGGTCTTTCCAGTAAACGCGTCGGTGTATTTTTTGACCAGGTAATTTTCATCCTCACAGGGCAATTCAAGATCGATCCATACCAGTTTGATGCCTTCTCTTTTTTCGCGTTGTTTCCAGGCCCCGATCATATTCGGGTAATCCTGTTTGGCAAGCACAATTTCATCACCCGGTTTTAATTCAATGCCAAATATGGCTGTTTCCAGCGCTTCGGATGCATTGCGGTGCAGGGCGATCTCTTCCGCATCACAACCGGCCAGTTGCGCCAGGTTCTTACGCAGGGGTTCACGCCCGGCATCAAGAATGCGCCACATGAAATAACTGGGGCCCTGGTTACTGATATCGTAATTGGTCTTCATGGCATCGGCCACAGGCTTTGGTGCAGGGGAAACACCACCGTTATTGAGGTTGATAAAATTGGGGGCAATGGTATAGGATTGCTGAACATAATGCCAGAAATCCTCATCAGTTGCAAGGTCTGCCGGTGTAACAGATGCAGCATTTTTTATAGCTTCCTCCAGGTCACGGCTCCAGGCGGGTTGCAACAGGCCGGCGGTAATGGCCGATGCAGATAATAAACCCATTTTATGCAGAAAAGTACGTCGATTGCCCATGATGTTGAATTTAGTTTTACAATTTACACATTTTGTTTTTTGCAAAGCAAGATGATTTTGGTAATTTCCCTTTTCGGGGATTTGAGACAGAAACACTGAAGATCTGATCTTTTTCTGCGCTTTTTTAAAAGTGTTCCTTTGGTTTATTGTATGACCGGGATCTGTAAACAACCGGGCCAGCGAAGTTATTTTAAGATTCAAATACCCTTAACAAAAAACGGCTAAACCAAAACGCCAAACTGTTTTATTTATGAAGATCGTAGAAATTAAAGTACTGAGGGGGCCAAATTACTGGAGCGTGCGCCGCACCAAACTGATCCAAATGAAACTTGACCTTGAGGATATGGAACAGCGCCCAACCAACCAGATCGAAGGATTCAGGCAAAGGCTGGAAACGATGTTCCCCACCATGATCGAACACCGCTGCAGTGTGGGTACCCGGGGAGGTTTTTTTGAGCGGGTTGATGAAGGCACCTGGATGGGACATGTGATTGAACATATTGCCCTGGAAATGCAAACCCTTGCAGGCATGGATACCGGCTTTGGCCGCACCCGGGGCACGGGAACCGAAGGCGAATATTATGTGTGCATCAGTTATATGGAAGAAGATGCCGGTGTTTATGCAGCCAAAGCAGCCGTTCGGGTTGCACAGGCCTTGGCCGACGGAACAGCATATGACATGGCAGAAGATATCATGCGGCTAAGGGAAATACGTGAAGACACCAGGCTTGGCCCAAGTACTGGTTGTATAGTGGATGAAGCTGCCAAAAGAGGCATACCATTCATCCGTTTGAACAAACATTCGCTGGTGCAACTGGGATATGGCGTGCATCAGAAAAGGATCAGGGCTACCATTGCCAGTACCACGGGGAATATTGCGGTTGACATTGCCTGTGATAAGGAAGAAACCAAAAACCTGCTGGATGCGGCCGAGATCCCGGTACCCAAGGGTGATGTGGTAAGGACCGAAGAAGGATTAAAAACGGTTATTGAAAAGATCGGTTATCCCATCGTGATCAAACCGATCGATGGCAACCATGGAAAAGGAAATACAACCAATATCATTAACTGGGAGCAGGCAGTAAAGGCATTTGCCGCTGCCAAAGAATACGGCCGCAGTGTGATCGTTGAAAAATTCATCACCGGCTTTGATTTCCGCATCCTGGTCATCAATTATAAATTCATCTGCGCCGCATTGCGTACACCCGCTGCTGTTATTGGTGATGGCCGGAATACCATTCAATACCTGATGGATGAAGTGAACAAGGATCCCCGCCCCGGATATGGTCACGAAAAAGTACTGACCCAGATCACGGTTGACCAGTTTACGCAAAAGATGCTGGATGACCTGGGTTATACGCTGGAAACCATTCCAGCAAAGGGTGAGCAGGTATTGCTGAAACCAACCGCAAACCTGTCGACCGGCGGTACCAGTACAGATGTTACGGATGAGGTACATCCTGCCAATATCATGATGTGTGAGCGGATAGCCCGGATCATCGGCCTGGATATCTGCGGTATCGACATCATGGTAAATGACCTGAGATCGCCGGTTAAGGAAAATGGCGGCGCCATCCTGGAAGTGAATGCAGCACCGGGTTTCCGCATGCATATAGATCCATCGGTTGGTTTGCCGCGCAATGTGGCCGAACCGGTGGTGGATATGCTTTTCCCGAAAGGAAGTGCGGGTACCATACCCATTATTGCCATTACAGGCACCAATGGTAAAACAACCACAACCCGGTTAACGGCACATATTGCCAAAACTGCCGGTTATAAAGTTGGTTATACCACCAGTGACGGGGTGTACATACAAAATCAATTGATGATGAAGGGGGATTGTACCGGGCCGGTTTCTTCAACCTTTGTTTTAAAGGACCCCACAGTTGATTTTGCTGTATTGGAATGTGCCAGGGGCGGCATATTAAAAAGCGGGCTGGCCTTTCAAAACTGCGATGTGGCCGTGGTAACCAATATCAGCGCCGATCATATCGGGTTGGGCGGTATCGACTCGATGGAACAGATGGCTAAAGTAAAAGCCGTTGTACCCGAAACCGTTTTTAAACATGGCTATGCCATTTTAAATGCAGATGATGACCTGGTGTATGCCATGCGTGAAGGACTGAGCTGCAATATTGCCTTTTTCAGTATGGATGAAAATAACCCCAGGATCGTGAAGCATTGCAAAGAAGGAGGATATGCTGCCGTTTTTGAGAATGGTTATCTCACCATCATGAAAGGCACCTGGAAGATACGGGTGATAAAAGTTACTGATGTTCCGGTTACCTATGGCGGCAAGGCCTTACACAATATCATGAACTGCCTGCCTGCAGTATTGAGTACCTATTTCTGGCGCAATATAGAAATTGAGGATATCCGGCTGGCCCTGCAGACCTTTATACCATCCTCTACCCAAACACCGGGGAGATTGAACCTTTTTCAATTCAAACAATTCCAGTTTTTGGTTGATTTTGCCCATAACCCGGCCGGCCTTGAACTGCTTTGCGATTTTGTAAGCAAACTGGAAGGTGAACCCAAAGTGGGGATCATCAGCGGCACCGGTGACAGAAGGGATGAGGACATTAAAGAACTGGGGAAGATCTCGGGAAGATCATTTGATGAGATCATCATCCGGCAGGATAAAAATTTAAGGGGCAGAACAGCCGAAGAGATCGTGAACCTGCTGGTGGAAGGGATCAACGAAACAAAAACAAAAGATATACCGATCAACATCATTTATAATGAAAAGGAAGCCATTATGCATGCCTACCATACGGCAAAACCGGGTTCATTAATAACCATTATGTGTGATGTGGTTGCCGAAGCTCTGGACCTGATCAAAGGATTAAAGGAAAAAGAGGACCTGGAATAATTTACAGTTTGTATAAATGCTTTTTGGGAAATATGACCTGTTATCCTAAATTTGCACTCCCGATAAAAAATTGAGGGGATCAAACTGGGTTATGGTGTAAAGGTAGCACAACAGATTTTGATTCTGTTTGTCTAGGTTCGAATCCTAGTAACCCAACAAAAAGGACTGATTAATCAGTCCTTTTTTTATTTTTAGGCTAAGAGAACATACTTCGACATGCTCAGTAGAGAAAAAGAGATGAAAGAGCAGAGCCTTTTTTCCTCTTTTTCTTTTTTGATCTCTTAGCAATAATTCTACTTAACCAACTCCGTGATCACTTTTCCCACACACCCGTTCGGCATCTGTATCTGCAGCATGGCAGCCAGGGTTGGGGCGATATCGGTCATATACATTTCGCGGTAGCTTTTACCGGGTTTTACTTTCCAGCCAAACCAAACCAGCGGAATATGAGCATCATAGGGGTTCCATAAACCATGCGTAGTGCCTTTTTTACCCCCATCAAAATAACCCGGCTTAAGGGTAAACTGTATATCTCCGCTGCGTTTTGGATTATAGCCGTGTATCATCATCTCTTTCTGTGGCTGCGATAAATTGGTTCCGGCAATATCTTCCGTGGCAAAGGCAGCAATGATATAAGGCTCCTTTTTCAACATTTTTATGGCGAGTTTTTTAACCGCTTCCACATCTTTGCCGGTAGTTTCCAGTAAGGTTGTATTCAGGTAAACCTGGTAATTCATTACCGATTGCACTGCTTTTTTTATCCCAAAAGCGGAATCAATGGCTGCATTCAGTGCTTTGGCAATGGCATTATCATCAAAAGTACCAGCAGGTATTTTATGTTCCTTCATAAAGGCAGGTATATGCGCCACCCCATGATCGGATGACAGAAAAAAAAGATAATTGCCAACACCCAGTTTTTTATCGAGGTATGATAAAAAATCAGCAATATCCCTGTCGAGCCGCAAATAAGTATCCTCCACTTCCATAGAATTGGGGCCAAAAGAATGCCCGATATAATCGGTTGAAGAAATACTCACGGCTAAAAAATCGGTTACCGTACCCATGCCCATTGCCTCATTGTCGATGGCCGCTTTTGCAAAATCAAATGTGTAGGTATTTGCGTATGGTGTTGTTTTGAATGCTTCATATTTTTCTGCAGCTCCGATAAGAGAAAGCTTATGAGGCAACGCCAGGCTTTTTAAGCCTTTGATCATATTTACATATGGTTTTTCACCTGCTGTACTTAAAACATACTTACTTTCGGGTAGCAGGCTGTTCCAGTCTTTACGCATATAAACAGAAGGCAGGTCCTTTGCATTAAAATCCTCCACCCATTTTGGTAATTGGTTCATATAAAAGGAACTGGTTATCATTTTACCGGGTTTATCATCATACCAGTAAGCAGCATCGGCGGTATGGCCGGCAGGTAGGATGGCTCCCCTGTCTTTTAATGCGATACCGATCACCTTGCTTTTAAAATTATTGTTCAGTTTTAATTCATCAGCAATGGTGGTGGTCCACATATTGGCCGGGCTCATCATGCCTGCTTTGCTGGTACTTCCCACAGTTTGAACAGTAGAATCATCGGTACAATATACAACCCGGCCGGAGGTTTTATCAAACCAGTTATTGCCAACTATCCCGGTTATAGCCGGCACACTCCCGGTATAAACACAGGTATGCCCTACAGCTGTATAAGTAGGCACATAAGGAATAAATGTATTCTCGTTACTAAAACCCTGGCTGAGCAGACGCTTAAACCCATTGGAACCGTATTGTGCCGCATACCGGTATAAATAATCCCAGCGCATCTGGTCAACAACAAGGCCTACAACCAGCTTTGGTTTCTGGCGGTCACGGCCTGCAGGTTGGGTTTGCGCGGTAACAGAAATTGAAATAACCGGTAAAAAACCAAGGAAAAGAAATAATTTACGCTTCATACGGCTGTTTTTTCAAAGGTAATTATTAAGTAATGGAAATTGGTATTAAGCCAATGTTACCTGAATTGCAGCCAATGTATTAATTTTGCGGCCTCCCCTGTCAATTAAATAAAGCATGTTTTATTTACAGGTGGATCAAATCTAAAATCGTAATTCTAAAATCTGCAATCAATATGGATGTTTTTGAAAAATTAGTAAAGGATGGCGGCCCCATTGGCCAGCATATGGACAGGGCCCATGGTTATTTCACCTTTCCAAAACTGGAAGGCGAACTGGGACCAAGGATGAAATTCCGCGGAAAAGACATGATCGTGTGGAGCCTGAACAATTACCTGGGCCTGGTAAACCATCCCGATGTAAGAAAATCAGATGCTGAAGCGGCTGCAAAATACGGTATGGGAAACCCCATGGGCGCCAGGATGATGAGTGGCAATACGGCACAGCATGAAGAACTTGAAAAAGTGATCAGTGAATTTGTAAGCCGGGAAGATACCATGCTGCTGAACTTTGGCTACCAGGGTATCATGAGCTGTATCGATGCACTGGTGAACCGCCGGGACGTGATCGTTTATGATGCCGAATCACATGCCTGCATCGTTGATGGCGTACGATTACACATGGGCAACCGTTATGCCTTTAAGCACAACGATATTGAAGACTGCGAAAAACAACTGCAACGGGCAACCGAATTGGCGGCAAAGAACGGCGGTGGTATTTTACTGATCACCGAAGGTGTTTTTGGCATGGATGGTGAACAGGGTATTTTAAAGCAGATCTGTGCCTTAAAAAAGAAATATGAGTTCCGCATTTTAATTGATGATGCGCATGGTTTTGGCTATATGGGACCAACAGGCGCCGGCGCTGATGAAGCACAGGGCTGCCAGCAGGATATTGACCTCTACTTCAGCACCTTTGTAAAAAGTATGGGCAGCATTGGCGCCTTTATCAGCGGGCCAAAAAATGTATTGAAATATTTACGCTACAATGTACGGTCGCAGATCTTTGCCAAGAGTTTACCTTTGATGATCGTGGAAGGCATGCTCAAACGCATGGAAATGGTAAAAGCCATGCCCGGGCTTCGTGAAAAATTATGGCACAATGTAAACCGCCTGCAAAGCGGGTTAAAAGAAAGGGGGTTTGATATCGGCCATACCAACAGCCCGGTAACACCCATTTACATGAAAGGCGATGTGCCCGAAGCAACCCAAATGGTGATGGACCTTCGGGAGAACTACCATATCTTCTGCAGCATTGTGGTATACCCAGTTATACCCAAGGGCGATATCATTTACCGGCTGATTCCCACTGCTGCGCACAGTGATGCCGATATTGACGAAACCCTTGCCGCCTTTGAAGCAACAAAAAAGAAACTGGATGCGGGTGCGTATAAAGCAGTTGATATCCCGGATATGGCTGAAGTGAATTAAGAAAAATAACCATTAAGTCAGAATCCCGGCTTTTCCAGGCCGGGATTTTTATTTACTTTCCTTTTTAAAAAAAGGCATGAACGATATTCCAAAACTCTTCCTCTATTCTATGTCGCTAACCGGAAAGCACTATGCAGCACTGGAAAGTTTAACCGGCAAAAAGGCAAATGACATTTATTTTGCCTGCATTGAAAATGCTGCTGATGTTATTGAAGGATCGGAACATTGGGTGCCGGGCATCAGGCAATCGTTGGCCGACAGGGGTTACCAGGTAGAAACCATTGACCTGAGAAACGGGTTTCATAAACCTGATGCCCTTTATGAAAAACTGCAAAGCAAGGATGTGATCTGGGTTTGCGGCGGTAATACTTATTACCTGCGCTGGATATTAAAGGAAAGCGGTGCCGACAGGATCATAAAAGAACTGGTTGCAGCAGGAAAGGTTTATGCAGGCTGGAGTGCCGGCGCCATCATGGCCGGGCCCACCACAAAATATTTTGAGCTGATGGGTGATGACCCGGGAAATGCACCGGAACTTATTGAAGAAGGATTAAACCTTACCGGTAAAGTGATCGTGCCGCATATGGACAACCCGGATTTTGCCGAAGGAGCCGCAGCAGCCGGAAAAGCATTAGGTGATGCAGGTTTTAAAGTGATCTCTTTAAACGACAATGAAGTTTTCGTGATCCATGGCGATACAGAAACCCTGATCTGATCATTACCTGGTTTTGCTTTCCTTCTGTTTTTCGTACACTTTATGCAGGGCATCCAGTTTGGCAATATAGATGCTGCGGCCATGTGTGCCGATCACCAGTTCATTATCTCGCTGCTGAATAACAATATCATGTACGGGTACACGCGGTAAATGATGATCCAATACCATAAATGTTTTTCCCATATTAAAGGAGGCATACAGGCCGTTATCGGTGCCCACATAAATGATGTTCTCCTTTTTGTGGTCTTCCGTTACCACGTTCACGGGTTCCATGGGCAGGTCGTTGCCCAACTGCACCCAGGTGGCGCCATAATTCTCACTCACCAATAAGTAACTCCCGAAATGATCATTCCGGTAACCGTTTAAAGTTGCATAAACCCTTCCTTCTTTAAAGGCGGAAGGCGTTACCCGGCTTACATACAATTCCTGGAGGTTCTTCGGCAGGTTGCTGCTGATCTTTGTCCAGGTATAACCGGCATCTTTACTCACGTGTATGTTTCCGTCATCGGTACCGATATAGATCAGCCCGAATTTTATCGGCGATTCCACCAGCGTGGTGGCAGTGCCAAAGGGTACATCTCCTTCCCTGCCGCCATTGGTGAGGTCGGGACTCAGGGCTTCCAGGTTTTCGCCTTTTTGCAGGCTGCGGTGAAACCGGTTGGTACCGTAATAAAAAATATCCTGGTTGTGTTTGCTCAGCCAGATGGGCGTTTGCCAGTTAAAACGGTATTTTGCCTCACCCAGGTCGGGACGGGGGTAAATAAACAGTCTTCTTCCTCCGTCGGTACCTCTTCTTCCGTAAAAACCAAACTGCGAACCGGAGTAAACGGTCTTGTTATCGCGGGTATCCACCTGTACCTGCATACCATCGCCACCGCCTAAACGCTTCCAGGGATACACCCCTTCATAATCCCACTGGTCCTTATCCCTGGCATTGGAAGGCCCGTACCAGGTTCCGTTATCCTGTAACCCGCCGTAAATGTTATATGGTTTTGCATCATCAACGGCAATCTTATAAAACTGGCCTACCGACGGGGTATTGGCTTTGAACCAATGCCTGCCATCATCATAGGTTACATTGCAACCGCCGTCATCGGCTGCTACCCAGTGACTGTCATTATTTGGGTTCATCCAGCAGCCGTGCCAATCGGCATGGGTTGCTTCATTATCCGTGTCTGTAAACGTTTTGCCGCCATCGGTACTTAACATTAAACTTACGCCGCTAAGCACCACTTTATTTTCATTGGTATGGCTGACCGATATTTTTCCAAAATAATAACCATAGGTATTGTACAGGTTAAGCGCTTTTGTATTTACTTTTTTCCAGGTGATGCCGGCATCATCGCTGCGGTAAATTTCACAGCCAATGATGGGTGTTTCAAACAGGGCCGTCTTGGCATCAAATAAATAATCATAGATCTCCGTTGGTTTGATCCTTCCCGAATTCACCAGCTCTTTTACAGCTGCGGCTGTATATTTTTCTTTAAAATTATTTTTAACCAGGAAACTGTCTAACTTTTTGTTATCCAGGGCGGCAAATCCTTCTTTGGTTAAGTCTTTGAAATTTTTGAGCACATAATTGGTGTCTGGTTTTTTCTGAGCCGTATCGGGCCTGCGGCCCTGGTTATCCAGGCTGGCATAAATGATCCGGGGGTTGCCTGCAAATACGGCAATACCGATGCGGCCAAGCCCTTCGCCTGCGGGAAAGCCACTGCCCGAAACCGTTACCGGTTTCCAGCTGTTGCCGCCATCAGTACTTTTATAGATGCCGGAACTTTTCCCGCCTTCTTCAAAATTCCAGGCCCTGCGAGTGCGGTACCACATGGCTGCATATAATTCATCAGGATCTTTCGGGTTGATATCCATATCCACAGCACCGGTATTTTCATCCACATATAAAGTCTGTTTCCAGGTTTTGCCACCATCAGTGGTTTTATAAATACCCCTTTCTTTATTTGGCGAATACAGGTGTCCCAGTACAGCCACCCAGGCAATATCATTACTGGCGGGATGCAGGTTTATTTTCCCGATATGGTGGCTTTCCGGCAGGCCAAGGTATTCCCAGGTTTTACCTTTATCAGCACTTTTATATACGCCCAGCCCGGAATAAGAGGAACGGCTGCTGTTCACTTCACCGGTGCCAACCCAGAGGGTTCCGGTTTTCCAGTTCACGGCGATATCACCTATACTGAATGCATTTTCCTTATCAAATACCGGCACCAGGCTCTGCCCGTTGTTTTTGGTGTACCACAAACCACCGGAAGCATACGCCACATAGAATTCTGTGGGATCTGCCGGGTTTACCTCTACATCCACCACCCTGCCGCTCATGATGCTGGGTCCCGCATTGCGGAATTTGATGCTGTTCAATGCCGTATCCTTTTCAAGCAATTTTCTTTTTTGTAAACCGTTTAATCTTTCAGCGGCTGTACTTGCTGTAATTTGTGCCTGTAAAGAATTAACAAAACAAAAAAGCAGTATTGCCGTAAATTTGAAAAACATTTTCATCATCAGTCGTTTTGGTTTGACAAGTAACAAACAATAAAATAATCGTTATGCAGGTTTTAAAAATACGGCAATTGTTCCTATTAACCATCACCCTGTTTTTGTTTTTGATAAATGGGAAAGCACAGTACAAAACCTGGAAGCTGAATGCTGCAGGCGATACCATTAATGCCATCGACAATAACAACCTGAAACAGGGCAAATGGGTGATCCATGTAGAACCGTTAAGGGGTGAACCGGGTTATGAAGAAGAAGGCATTTTTAAAGATGATAAAAAAGAAGGCATCTGGCGGCAGTACAGCCTTGTTGGTGATATCATAGCTGTTGAATTTTATAAAAATGGCGGCAAAGACGGCATACAGCAATATTACACTTACCTGGGCGATCTTATCCGGGAAGAATCCTGGCGTGGCTATAACCCGGATGCGCCTTATGATACCATTGCCGTTTACGGCGAGGGCAATAATGAGATCATTGATTATAAAATTGAAAAAGCAGAGCAATATAGTGTTCGCCATGGCGAATGGAAATACTTTGATGCCGGTACCGGCCGCCTGGTAAAAGTTGAGACCTATGAACGGGGCCACCTGGTAACACCCGGCGCTGCTGTAAAAACAGTTGCTGCCCCCGCAGAAAAAAAGAAGGAAGTGGAAAAAACACCTGAAATGATGGAATGGGAAAAGAAGAATAAGGGAAAGAAGAAAGTGGTAAGGGATGGCAGGACTACTTCCGGTGGATAGCGTAAACCGGATGTTCTCTACAATACGGGTTTCCTTAACAGCATAATGCCCGACCCGGCGACTCCATATACTGCAAGCATCACTGTTTTTCTGGATATTGAAAAAAACGTTGAAAGAATAATAACTGGAAAGGAATTGCAGTTTGCCAGTAATCCCAGTTGTGTTCCCCGGGCCTTTCAATATAGGTATGCGGGATCTTCAACTGTTGCATTTTTTGATGCAGCCTTCTGTTACCCTCAATAAAAATATCCCTGTCGCCACAATCTATAAAAAATTTTATCCCGCTGTTGCTGTGATTTTCAATAAGGTTGATCACAGAAAATTTATGCCAGTTATTGGCCTGCAGCACGGTATCACCAATTCTATTGGTTATCTCAAAACGGTTTTTACTTTCCCTGAGATCAACACCCCCGCTCATGCTGCCCGCGGCACCAAAAACACCGGGATGCCGTAATGCCAGGAACAAGGCACCATGGCCACCCATGCTTAAACCGGTGATGGCCCTTTGTTTTTTTTCAGCAATGGTCCTGTAGTGCTTATCAATATGAGCAACCACTTCTGCTGCAATATGTGTTTCATACCTGAATGCTGTATCCATCGGGCTGTCGAAATACCAGCTGTTTTTTGCCCCATCCGGGCACACGATCAACATTTGATACTGATCTACGTACCGGGTCAGTTCCGGAACACGTATGATCCAGTTGCTGTACCAGCCATCATAACCATGGAGCAGGTAAACAACCGGGAACCTGTTTTTTTTTATTCTATAACTATCCGGTTTTATGACGATGGCCTTAATGTATTTGTGCATACTGTTGCTGTAAATGGAAACCGTATCTGCCTTACCGGCAGTTGATCTTTCTGAAAAACAGCAAAACACCAAAATGAACAATACATATTTCACAGCCGTAATTTAGTGAAAAGCTGTAATAAAAAAGCTGTCCGGCTTTTGTACCGGACAGCTTTTTTATAAATTCTTAAATACTATTATTATTTGATCTCTTTCTGCATCGGGTTAACGGCACCGCCTGCTCCTCTTGGGCGGCCTGCTCCGCTTTTAAACAACTGGAATTTGCTGGGTGTTGATACAGCAGGCCAGGTATTGTTCCCGGTATTGATATCTGCAGTTTCCCGCAGCGGATCAAGCTGTATGGAAACCACTTCCTTGTTCTTCATAAATGTTTTAACCACTTTGTTTTCATTCTTACGCCAAACCTGTACAGGTACCCTGTCTATCTCTTTGGTACCGTCTTTGAATGTCCACTCAATGATGATGGGCATTACCAAACCGCCTTTATTGCTGAACGTAAGTTCATAGATATTCTTATCGCCGGCCAGGTGAAAGCGTTCGGCCTCGGTGTATTGGTCTGCGGCTGTTGCAGCCGGGATGGTGATCTCAAATGGAGTAGTATCTACTTTTGCCAGCCCGCGGGCATAGTTCCAGTAAAAATCCCTTAATGATTTATCCTCATCAGTGGCAAATTTTATTTTCCGGTCATCGCGGTTCCTGATCTTGGAGATGTCATCAAAATTATTGAGGACCGGTTTTGCAACCGGGATCTTCCGGGTGGTGGCACCGGCTGTTGACGGCGCAGGAACTTCCGTATTCAATACTGACCATTTTACCGTATCCAGTGAAATATCGCAGGGCTCTATTCCGTAAAACCATCCTCTCCAGAACCAATCCAGGTCGTCGGCACTGGCATCTTCCATGGTACGGAACAGGTCGGCAGGTGTAGGATGTTTAAATGCCCAGCGCCTGGCGTATTCACGAAAAGCATAATCAAAATTTTCCCTGCCCATGATGGTCTCACGCAGGATATTCAACCCGGTGGCCGGTTTGCTGTATGCATTGGGGCCAAACTGGATGATGTTCTCGCTGTTGGTCATGATCGGTTCCAACTGATCTTTGGGCAGCTTCATATAATCAGTAATGAAAGCGGCGGGGCCACGTCGGCTGGGAAATTTATTATCCCATAATTCTTCAGTAAGATATTCTACAAATGTATTCAGCCCTTCATCCATCCAGCTCCATTGACGTTCGTCACTATTGATGATCATCGGGAAAA
>CAZBIK010000046.1:0-15546 GCA_964491955.1 uncultured Ferruginibacter sp. | reverse complement strand
GACGTTAATTTCGGATAATCCAAATCCGGCAATTTCTACCTTTTCCTTTTTTGCCAACGGATCACCATTGCCTGGTTTCCAGCTTTCACCTAACCCGGGCGGCAATACTCCGGTATGGTATAAGAACTCGACCGCTGTTTCCATCAACCTCGACAACCTGGCCGGTAAAACCATCAGGCTCTTTTTTAAAACGGCCGACTGTACTTTCAGGATCCATTTCGGGTATGCGTATATTGATGTGAATACCGAATGCAGTGACCGGTTTGAAGGTGCTGCATTTTGCCCGGATGATAACTTTGTAAGACTGAATGCGCCTTATGGCTATCAAAGCTATACCTGGTTCAACAACAACTTTACACAGGTATTGGGCAATTCACAAACGCTTATTTTATCACCGCCTCCAGCTGCCGGAACACAGGTGGCCGTTGTTGTTGTACCCTACAGCGGATACGGTTGCCACGATACTTTATTCACTTATTTATACGATACCTTATCCTACCAGGGCAATGCCGGGCCCGATAAAAATTCGTGCAATAACAGTATTGTACAGATCGGCGTTCCGCCAAAACCCGGCTGGTATTACCAGTGGAGCCCCACTGACGGCCTTAATGATGCCACACTGGCGAACCCGCTGGCTTCACCGGATACTACAACAAAATACATACTAACGGTAAGGCATAGCGGTGGCGGCTGTTTGTCAACGGATACGGTAACCGTTCATGCCGCCAAACTCTACGACAGCCTGCAGGTACTGGGAAAGGTCAACTGGTGTATCGGTAGCGGAGACAGTACTGTTTTGCGGGTATTGCCTGCCGACAGCGTAGTATGGTTCAGGAACGGGACCGCGATCCCCGGCAGCAACCGGCAAAGCCTCCGGGTAACTGAATCGGGTACCTACCATGCCAGGATATTCAGTTTTTTAGGATGTGACCTCAGCACCCGGTCGCAGGAAATAAATATCGCATCAGTTCCCGTGCCTGGTTTTACGGTTGACAAACCGGCCCAGTGTATGATCAATAATAAATTCATCTTTACCAACACCAGTACCAATGCGGTTGGCAACATGCAATACAAATGGATCATGGGCGATGGTTTTACGGCAACCAGCCGTGATATCACGTACAGTTACAAAAACCCGGGTACCTATGAAGTGTTGCTGATCGTAAGCAGCAACAGTGCCTGTGCCGACAGTACTTCACTGACCATAAAAGTGTATGCCAATGTGTTTGCCGCTTTTACCATTGACCCGGTTTGTATAAACGAACCGGCTCTCCCTGTCAACAATACGATCGACCCCGGTACCAGCAATGTGCATTATGCATGGGATTTTGGAAACGGACAGACTTCCACATTGCGTAACCCACCTGCACAGGTGTACCCCGTTGCCGGAGATTATGTGATGAGTTTATCGGTCAGTACCGACCAATGCCCGTTCCCGCTGAGCATTCAAAAGCGATTTGTAAGGGTTGATAAACCGGCTGCCGGCATCAATAACCCGGTGGCCTATGCGGTTGCCAATTTGCCGCTTACCCTGCAGGCCAGGCCCATTGGCGACCAGGTACTTTGGTCCCCGCCTTCAAACCTGGATAACCCGGCCGGTTATACCCCGGTTTTTAAAGGGAATATTGAACAGGCCTATACCATCGAATTAAAAACAAATTCGGGTTGTATAACGGTTGATACGCAGGTTGTGAAGATCAATAAGAACATTGTCATTTATGTGCCCAATACTTTTACGCCCAATAAAGACGGGCTGAATGACCAGTTAAAACCATTCATGATCGGGATCAAAGAACTCAAATATTTTAAGATCTTTAACCGCTGGGGACAACTTATTTACTATACACAGGATCCGAAAAATGGCTGGGACGGGCGTTTCAACGGCAACCCGGTGCTTACACAAACCCTGGTATGGATGCTTGAAGGCATTGGCGTTGACAACAAAACATACCAGGCCAAAGGAAGTACCGTTTTGTTACGATAGCGTAAAGTTGTTTGTTGAGCATAATTGATCATTGTGCATTCATTGTTGGTGATTTATGAAGTTCCCGGAATAATATAATACGATCATCATATAATTTTCAAACCCAGCTGTAATATTCAATACCCAATACTCAATATTCAATATTCAAATCCGTTATGCCCGCAAAATCCAACCGTTACTTCATCATCAACAAACCATACCAGATGGTATCCCAGTTTGTAAGTACCCATGATGTACAGTTGCTGGGTGCACTTGATTTTAAATTTCCGGAAGGCACACACGCTGTAGGGCGCCTCGACAATCATTCAGAAGGCCTGCTGATATTAACTACCAATAAAAAAGTTACCCGGCTTTTATTTTTAAGCGAAACACCGCATACAAGAACCTACCTGGTGCAGGTAAACAATATCGTATCTGATGAAAATTTAAAAAAACTACAAACCGGGGTTACCATAAAAATCAAGACCGGGGTAAACTATACCACGGCGCCCTGTGATGTACGCATTACAACCCGGCCCGAAGACCACTATGACCCCGGAGAAAGATCAGCCGCCTTTCCCCCCTATACCTGGCTGCTGATCACCATTACCGAAGGTAAATACCACCAGGTACGTAAAATGATCGCTGCCATCAGGCATAAATGCAAAAGGCTTATCCGGATAAGCATTGAAGACCTTGAACTGGATGGATTAAAAGCCGGAATGGTTAGAGAACTGCCGGAAATTGATTTTTTTACAAAACTGAAGATCCCGGAATGGAATTGAGAAAACGGCCCGGTACACCATTGGGATGCCGGCTATTGGCGGAAGAAACAAAAAACCCCATTGGGTAAATGCCCCCCCATTCATTAATTAAAAATTTACAGCTAATTAACGAATATATACCATACAAGTGATACTAAAACCTTAAGTTTGCCGTAAACGAACCCCTAATGGAATTAAAGTATGTAAAAAACATACAGTTTACAAGACTGATAAAAGTGGATGGCCAGCTAAAGGAATTTAATTTCAGAAAATCCAATGGCAGGCAGGAAGGCCTTTTTTCCATTGATGTGATAGACAGTAAAGGCAACCGGATCATTTTCAATATGGAGATGAAAGATGGCGTTTGGAAAATCACCAATGAACAATTGCCTGCCTGGGTCATGGAAAGTGAAATGAGTTTTCATGAGATCATAGAAGAAGAATTTAAATCAGTATAAAAAACGCAGTTTTTAAAAACAAAAAGCTTTTGTTCCTCCCGGACAAAAGCTTTTTTTTATATAGTTATTTTGATCAGAATTCTGCAACAACTGAAATGGATGGTTCCCTGGAAACCTTGCCTGCCCCAACTGCCGGGCCATCGATGCCATAATCTGCCAGTTTAACGCTGAAATCAGCAGCGGCTTTTATTGAAGTGCCTTTAACAGTTACGGTACCTTTTGTTTCCACTGGTTTGGTTACACCGTGTATGGTCAGATCACCTTTAACCTGCACGTCATACACACCATCTTTGCTGAATGAAACAGCCTTGATATTGCTGATGGTACCAGTAAAAGTTGAGGTAGGAAATTTTTCACTGTCCATCCAGCCGGCATTGTTAAAATGATCCTGGATCCTTGGATTTGAAAAGGCAAAACTTTTTACCTGTGCCTCAAAAGCCAGTTTCCCGGTTTTTGTATCCAGGGATGCGATCACGGTTTTATTCTCGGCCCTGGGTAATTTATCAATGCTGGTGGTTGCATCAAAATTAATGGTGGCAGATGTGGTTGTTTTCTTTTGTGCAAACAGTAAACCGGTTGCCAGTAAAAAAGCCATAGATAGCATTGTTCTTTTCATTTGTTGTATTTTATTTTTGGTTTAAAATTATTTATTAACGGCACAGCGTTTAAAAGTAATATATTCCGTTTCCAGTATATTGCTGAATGAACCGTTGCTGCAACTGCCTTTGATGGAAACGGCATCGCCAACCTGCATTTTCCCGGCATCGCCCAGGTGCTGCTGCTGAAATGCAAATATGATATACGCATTACTCAGGGTATCGGTCATTTTTATATTGGCTGTACTGTCAAAGGTTTCTATTTCAGAAACCGTGCCATTTACGATGATGATCTTCTCAGAATATTTTTTATTGGCCGCTGTCATATTCTGCTGGAATTCTTTTATAAAATCAGTGGCATTTACTGTATAATCGGCCTTTACCATGACCGTATCCTCATGCTTTTCGGTAAAAATGTACCAGACCATTGCAGCACCTGCCAGGAGCAATATAAATAATGCCAGTAACCACTTTTTGTACCGTTTATTGGTTGTTTTTGTTAGCATGTTGAATCCAGTAAAAATTTTAAATGGAACACAAATATACCATGTTTAAACATTGAAAATTCAGTTTCCTGTCTTTTTACCCGGTTATGTTGTTAAATTTCAGCTAATGACGCCGGGGCAGCGCAATGAATTGGCAGGCTATTTGCGAATGAAATGGCACAACCGCCAAAAAGGTTTACTCAGCATAACGCACATCACTGTATTTTTGTACAAACCCACATTCTATTGAATCGCTCTGAAATGCCGGATTACACCAGATATATAAAAAAAATGATCCTGGCATTTGGTATATTCTTTTTCCAGTCAACAGCCGCTTTTACATCAGTCCTGCCCGATACGGTTTTAACCGGGCTGGTAACCTCGACCCGTGAAGAGGCGCTGTCATTCCTTGACCAGGTCAAAGAACTTGAAAGCAGTACACACTGGCCGAATATCAAACCCCGGTTATTCCTGAAAAACCTGCGTTCGAATATTCACCAACCCATGGGTATATACGCAGGAAAGGGCACAAACTTTTGTGGTTATGGCGCCCTTACCTATTTGTTTTTGCAGGATGACCCTTTGGGATATGCCCGGTTATTGCTCCAGCTCTACCGGCACGGAAAAGCAACACACAGGAAAACTTTATTTGACCCGTCACCCGCCATAAAAACCGAAGCAGGCAAACTGAAATTCAAGGGTATGCTTGACATCAACCCTGCAGAACAAATGTGGTATTTAACACTGGCAGGTCACTACAAGGGATACCTGAATATTTTTAACCGCAAATACGATCCCGGCGATGAAGACCGTTTCTGGGCCTCCGTGAATTATGCCAAGTTTAACCGCATGGCCAGGAACCTGCTGCATTACAGGCTGAAGGCAAGGGGTGCCGACCTTATGCGTCCAAAATCGCTGGACCTATATACATACATCAGCGAAAAAATGGCCGAAGGCCAGGTGGTACTCTTTATCAACAACCGCATTGTGCATAAAAAAGATCATGTGACCATCAAACTGGGTGTTCCCACACATTTTATTGTTGCAGAAAAAATAAGTATACAGGACGGACTGGTCACACTGATGTACTGGGACTATGGCCGCAAAACACAGATGCAGTTATCCGCTGCTTTTTTAAAACGGATCGTTTTTGGCATTACCCATTTTTCTAAAACCCGAACAGATGTTAACTAAGGCAAGGCATATAACTGGAATATTTGTTTTGGCAGCAGCGATCATTTCCTGCTCGCCAAAAAACATATCTACCAGGTATTATTATCAGCATAAAAAGACCCTCGATAAAATAGAAACTTCTTATAAACAGCTTTACGGGCAGGCGCCATTCAATGTAGGATTTACAGACCGGGAATTTAAAACTGTTTCACTGGAGATCATTACAGACACCCTCAGCTATATTTATGAGTTTTCGCTGCACGAACCGCGTTTAAAAGATACACTGGCTGCCTATCGGTTAAATGCCCCGGCCATTGTTGAACTGATCAACCAGCTAAATTCCATTCGCTGCGCCTGGATCGACCATTACGATTATTATGTTGACGAAAAAAAACAATCGCTCATCTTCATGTCGATCAAGCCGGTGGCATTAAAAAGGCCTTTTGCGTACAGCAAATATTATGTGCTCACCTATTTTGAACAGCCCCAGTACTTCGACAGTGAGGGCCGCCTGCTGAATAAGCGGAAATTGAACGAACTCCGCAAAATAAACGGTGAGATCTTTAAAAGGATCAACAACAAGGTATGTTATACCATCTCCGGAAAATTCAGGTAAGATTCCGTTTAATTAAATTTTCTACACTATGTCCTGGTTTTAAAGAACAACAGCTGCAGTGCAAAAGCCGCGATCAATATACTCATGATGATCCTTACCCGGCGCTGGTATTTTTCGTGCTGCAAAAAAAAACGGCCGGCAAATCCAGCAAAATATATGATGGTACAGTTGGTGATAAAGCTGAACAGCATTTGCAGGCCTCCCAGTACCAGGTTCTGCATCAATACATGCCCGCGTTCCGGGTGAATGAACTGGGGTAAAAGCGAAAAATATAAAAACAAGGAACCCGGGTTCAGCAGGTTCCCGGTAAACCCCTTACCATAAAAATGAAACAATCCTTCGTGTTCAGTGGATTGTACATTTTTGTTCCATTGCACGGGTTTAAGGTTTTTAACAGCCAAAAAAAGCAGGTAGGCGATACCGCAATAGCGCATCAGGTCCAGCACATCCGGCATAGTAACCAGTACTGCAGTTAATCCAAGAACAATGGCCGCAATGTGCACTACAAATGCGCTGACGATCCCTACAGCCGTTGCCCAGCCGGCCTTTCGGCCGTATTCAAATGTATAGGCCAGGTAAAGCATCATGTTGGGGCCCGGCGTTAATGCAAATCCAATAACAAACAATATATAAACCAGGAACTCATTTACCGGTATCATGCTGCTTTGCTTTTCTTAATTGAATGGTTTCGTTGCTTACAGCTTCAAACCGGTTGTCATAATCCCGGTGCATGGTATTCATGAGCCGGTCCCACCAGGTAAAATACAAACCGTAATTGCCCTTAAAATACTGGTGGTGCATATTGTGGTTCACCGAAGTATTGAACCATTTGAAGAACCAGTGCCTGTTAAATCCCCGGGGAAATATTTCGAAACCGAGGTGCCCATACACATTATACAGTGTCATAAATACCAGGAACAACATAATGTGCAGGATATGTACCGGGAAAGTAAATGCGAAAACATAAATGATACCTGACTCAATAAAAGCCTCTGTGGGTTGAAAAGCAAAAGATGCCCAAGGAGAAGGATTGGTGCTTTTATGATGCACCACATGAAAAAATGAAAAGAGTTTTGGATGATGCATGATGCGGTGGGCCCAGTAAAAATAAGCATCATGTACGATGAGCATGACAGGGAAAACCAGCCAGAAATAAAGCATGCTGTGTTCCTCCAGATCACGGTAAATGCTGGTGTAGGGTTTTATGTACGGGTTGTTCAATACCAATGGTGTTGCGGCAAAGATGATAAAAGTGAGGAAAGAATAAAAGACCTCCCGGTAATAATCAGACCGGGCCGGCCATTTTTCCTGGATCTTGGCAAACAGCGACCGGTGCTTCAGCAATACATAAAAAAATAAAAATGCCAGTCCCCCAATGATCACATAGCGCAGCACACTGATGGTAAACACAAAAAGTACCTGTCCCCAGGTATCATAAGGCAGCATAACGGTTATTTATATTCAAAATAAATTTCGGTTGCACCATAACCATACCGGTGGTTGTATTGGTTTACAAACGTACTCACTTCTTTTTTCAGCCGTAATAACTCATGTATCTCATCCCGCAGTTTACCGGCGCCAACCCCGTGGATAACGGTCAGGGATGGCTGGTGATGAGTTACCGCCAGTTCATAATATTTTTCAAAAGCCTTTAACTGCATGCCCAGTATTTCAAAATTGGTCAGGTGTTTCCAGCTATCGGTCAGTTTTTCGATATGCAGGTCCACAACGGAACGGGCCGGTTCCAGGTTTTGTTTTATTTTACCGGCATCATATACCCGGAAGCCGGCATTGCCCAAACGGCCCAGGTCAACTTTTTCTTCGATTACCCTGTCGGGATAATTTTCCATCAATACGTATGAAAAGGAGGGTTCGTTTTTAAGGCGGATCTCTTCGATCTTTTTAAACAGCTGTTTTGCCTTTAATTTTAAAGAAGATTCGTAATAAGGCGCTTTCTTATTATCCGGTTCCTTCAGGGAAAACTCAAACTCAAACCGGGGGCTGTCACTCAGGTCTTCAAAATGCACATCGTGCAGGTAAAAATCACTTAACGGATCAAGGGTATTGGTTAACCGGAAATCACTTTCGCCACCGATCATTAAATTATACGTAAATGTATATGCTGTTTCATTTTGATTGACCAGGTACAATTTGAACTTCTCCACCACATCATCATCAAAAATATCCCTGTCGTAAACCGGTATAAAGGAAAGCCATACACCGTTCCCTTCCTTTTTTTTTGGCGTTGCCTTTTCCTTTTGAACCTGGTCAATAAATACTTTCTTTTTTTCTGCCTTCCTTTTTTCGGTAAACATTTTAAAATACGGGAAATCGATCTGGTCGGTATAAATGGGAAATTTAACCCCTTTCACATCGATCAAAACCATTTTTTCATTCATGATGTCCAGCACGGTGCCCTCTTCATCGGTCAGCAACACCAATATTTTATCGCCCGGTTGATATTTCATACCCCTGATCCGCCGTCAGGCGGAGAATTTAAATGATCAATGATAAATCAGGGCAAAGGTACAACAGTAAAACAGCCCCGCCATTACCGGACAAATGTTTAATGAAGCTTAATGCAAGGCTACCCTACCTTCACTTTATTCCGGCAGAAAGGCAACATATTAAACGGGCTTTGGGGCCAGCTTGCTTTTTTTATACCCGTATAAAAAATAAATGACCAAACCCAATGCCAGCCAGCCAATGAACCAGGCCCAGTTATTCTTGGTCATGCCAGTAAGCAGGTACATACAGGTAATGAGCCCCATCATGGGTATTAAGGAGTATTTTTTAAACAGGGTAACTGCTGCCAGGGCCAGGGCACTTAACCAGAAAATGACCAGGGTAATTTTGGGTGTGGCCAGATCCATAAAACTGGCATTGCCTTCTGTATAATCCGCATTGCTGCTGAAATCAAAATCAAACATGTCGGCAAAATAGGTTTTGGACAACATGGTAACAGTGATCATTCCACCGATAACGATCAGGGGAAAAATAAACTGGCTGTTGATATAAGGAAGATGAAACCTCCCGGGAATCTTTTCTTTTTTGGGTAAGAATAAAACACCCCCGCAAACCAGCACAAAAGCGAACAGTGTGGCTATACTTGTAAAATCAAGCACAAAGGTTTTATCCGTAAATAATATGGGTATGCCAACAACCAAACCGGTTATAATGGTGGCAAAGGATGGTGTGTTAAATTTTTTATGGATCTTTTGAAATGCTGGCGGCATCAGGCCATCACGGCTCATGCTCATCCAGATGCGGGGCTGTCCCATTTGAAAAACAAGCAACACACTGGTCATGGCGATGATAGCGGCTACAGCAACAAAAAGCTGCATCCAGCCCAGGTTTAAATTCTGTTCTTCAAATATAAAAGCCAGGGGATCTCCTACCCCTTCAAATTTGCGGTAATTAACGGCACCGGATAATACCAGCGACAATAAAATATAAACGATGGTACAGATGATCAGCGACAGGATCATACCCCTGGGCAGGTCACGCTGCGGGTTTTTACTTTCTTCGGCCAGCACACTCACCGCATCAAAACCGATGTAGGCAAAGAATACGCCACTAACGGCAGCCATTACCCCGCCAAAACCATTGGGCATAAATGACTGTACACCTTCATCATTGGCCGGCATCCAGTTAAAGGAAAGCCCGTTTGAAAAGATCATGTAGCCGCCGACCAGGATAACCAGCAACACAACAGCCAGTTTCAGTACCACCATGATATTGCTGAAATTGCGGCTTTCCTTAATGCCCCGGTAAACCAGGTAGGTTATCAGGATATTGATGACCAGCGCCGGCAGGTCAAAAATAATATGCAGTCCGCCGATGACCGGTGAGCCATTCCAGGCAGCCAACACATCCGGGTTTGTACTTCCGCCGGCCAAAGCATGTTTTACCTCCATATAACTGGTTGCCATATATTCGGGCAAATGAATATTTACCTTGTGCAGGAAGGATGTAAAATAATCGCTCCAGCTGTAGGCCACATAAATATTGCCGATCGAATACTCCATGATGAGCGCCCAGCCGATCACCCAGGCAAATAGTTCGCCGAAAGATGCATACGCATAGGTATAAGCGCTACCCGCTACCGGTATCCTGCTGGCAAACTCGGAATAACAAAGTGCTGTAAAACCACAGGCAATGGCCGTGATCACAAACAGGATGGCAACACCCGGCCCTCCACTGAATACTGCGGCTCCCAGGCTGCTGAAACTTCCGGCACCAATGATGGCTGCAATGCCAAAGAAAGTCAGGTCACGCACCGTGAGTACACGCTTCAACCCACCACCGCCATGCGGGTCATCACTGCCTTCTGCCAGGATATCACTGATTTTTTTTGTGCGGAACAAAGAGTTGGACATGTTAGTTTGGTTTTGGAAAAAGGAAATTAAGGAAATAAATTTACTTACAGGGAATTTGAAAAATTAAATGCGGAGTCGCGTTTAACCATTTTACAGCCGGTTTAAAGTCATTCCCTAGCTTTCCCGCAACATCAGATAATCAGCCAGTTCCTGCAAGGGTTTTTTCCGGGCAGACAGCACTGCTGTATCTTCCAGGTGTTTCAATGCAGTTTGCAGGTATTTATTCTTTAATTCCCTGGCCCAGTCATCCACTTTACAATCCTTAAAGATCTGCATTACCTTTTCAACCTTATCTTCCGGATTCGTTTTCACCAGTTCCTTTAATGCTGCCAGTTGAACCGGGCCTGCCGTTTCAAAAGCATGAATCATTAAAAATGTTTTTTTATTGGCGAGGATATCGCCCCCCACTTTTTTACCGAATTTTTCGGGGTTGCCAAATGCATCGAGGTAATCATCCTGCACCTGGAAAGCGATGCCCAGGTTTTTTCCAAACTCGTACAGGTGATTCTGGTTGCCCTCACCTGCCCCGCCCAATATGGCGCCCAGTTTAAGGCTGGCAGCCAGCAATACAGAGGTTTTCAGGGTGATCATCTGTACATATTCATCCATGGCTACGGTTTCCCTTTTTTCAAAGTCCATATCCATCTGCTGTCCTTCGCAAACGGCGCTGGCCGTATTGTTGAATAGATACAATACTTTTTGAAGCTGGGCCAGTTTTATTTTATTGAGGTATTCATAAGCTTTTACAAACATCACGTCGCCGGCGAGCAGGGCCGTTGATTCGCCATATTTCACATGCACGGTTTCCATACCCCGCCGCATAGGTGCTTTATCCATGATATCGTCATGTATCAGGCTGAAATTATGAAACAGTTCTATAGCTGCGGCGGCATGATAAGCATCCGGGTCGATCTCATCAAATAACTGGTTGCCCATCAGCACACACACGGGGCGTATCCTTTTGCCTACCAGGTTTAAAATATACTGGGCCGGCTGGTACAAAGTTTCAGGCTGATCCGGGAAATGGCGGATGTTGAACTTTTCTTCGAATAACCCGGAGAGTTCTGTGAATGAATGCATAAGTATATCCACTGAGAAACAAACACGCAGGGATATCCTCCGCATTTGCTGTTTATAAATTTTATTTCTTCTTTTTATTTGATGCCCTGAAACCGGCCTTGCCTGCAGGTGCCTGGCGTGCCTTTGATTTACCGTGTATCGTACGGTTCTGGCCGGCGGCTTTCTTACCCGGATGGCCACCCGCAGTTACATTCCCCTTTTTATCCGTAACCCATTCATAATCCAGTTGCCGTTTGCTGAGGTTTGCAGCCACCACTTTGATCTTTACCATATCACCCATCCTGAATTTCTGGCCGGTACGCAATCCCACCAGGGCATAATCTGCTTCATCAAGCCTGAAATCATCGTAGGCCGAGAGGTCCCTTACGGTAACCATCCCTTCACATTTATGTTTTACGGTTTCTACAAAAAATCCAAAAGAGGCAACACCGCTGATGATCCCTTCAAACTCTTCGCCCAGGAAGTTTTTCATAAACTCAACCTGTTTGTATTTATTACCGGCGCGTTCGGCTTCCATGGCCTTTCGTTCACGGTCGCTGCAGTGTTTGCAGCGTTCGTCCATTTTTTTATCCAGCTTCAGGTCTTTTTCAAGGCATTGCAGTAAAATGCGGTGTACCATCACATCGGGATACCTGCGTATCGGTGATGTAAAATGGCAGTAATGCTCAAACCCAAGACCGTAATGCCCGATATTGGAAGACGTATAAATGGCTTTAGACATCGTCCTGATACCCAATTGTTCCAGGACATGCTGTTCCGGTTTTCCCTGCACATCTTTCAGCAGTTTATTGAAGGAAGATGCAACCGCTGCTTCATCATGCAGGTCGAATGTATACCCGAATTTTTTGGCAAATGCTGCAAAAGGTTTCAGTTTTTCATCATCGGGAGTATCGTGTATGCGGTAAGGAAACGGAATGGGTTCTTTATTGACCTTGATCTTTGAAACATAAGAAGCCACGGCCCTGTTGGCCAGTAACATAAACTCTTCGATCAGTTTATGAGCATCTTTACTTTCTTTGATAACAATGCCAAGCGGTTTTCCTTTTTCATCCAGCTGGAATTTCACTTCCTGTGATGAAAAATTGATCGCCCCATTCTTAAACCGTTCTGCCCTGAATTTTTTAGCGAGCTCATTCAATAAAACGATCGGCTTATAATGCAGGCCGTCCTTCTTTTCAATGATGTCCTGCACTTCATCATAACTAAACCGGTGGTTGCTGTGTATGATGGTACGGCCCAGCCAGGTATGTTTGATCTCTGCCCGGTTAGTGATCTGGAAAATGGCAGAAAAAGTGTATTTATCTTCATGGGGCCTTAAAGAACAAAGTTCATTCGATATCTTTTCGGGCAGCATGGGATTTACCCGGTCGGGCAAATACACGCTGGTAGCCCTTTCATAAGCGATCTTATCCAGCAGGGTATTCGGTTTTACAAAATGGCTTACATCTGCAATATGTACCCCGATCTCGTAATTGCCATTGTCCAGGTTGCGGATCGATAGGGCATCATCAAAATCCTTTGCATCAACGGGATCAATGGTAAAAGTCAGGATATCCCGGTAGTCCTTGCGTTTTTTTATTTCTTCACGGGATATCTGCTGATCCAGTTTTTTAACTTCTGCCAGTACTTCCTTATCAAAGGCAAGCGGGAACCCGGCTTCAATAAGGATCTCCTTCATCGCCATATCATTCTCATCCTCCGATTTTAAAATGCTCACCACTTCCCCGATCGGTTTCTTTTCCGCTTTATCCCAGCTCAGCAGTTTTACCACCACCCTGTCATTGTCTTTTGCCCCGTTCAGTTTATCCGCTGTTATATAAAAATCCGGTACCGGTTTATCTGTTGCCGGTATAAAAAATGCAAAATTCTTACTCATCTGGATATTGCCGATGAATTCGGTCTGTTTGCGTTCGGCGATGTCAACAATTTTACCTTCCAGTCTTTTTTCCTTAGGGCCGCCGGTATTTACCTGCACCCTTACCAGGTCGCCATGAAAAGCCCGGTTAAAATCATTGGGTCGTACAATGATATCCTGCTCATTTCCTTCAACGATCACAAAACCCATTCCGCTCTTTGAAATATCAAGCCTGCCTTTTACAATTTCTGTTTGAGATGATTTTTTACCTGCTTTATTCTTTTTATGCATATATGATTTTTATGTTACCCGTTCAATTTTGACTGATTTGGTTAAGCTCACCAGGCACCGGTAACAAATTATTATTTTTTATAGCTGCAATGTACCAACAAATTGCTACATTCGGAAAAATGAGGCCCGTGACAGCTTTCACAAACCCGCCGCAAAAAATCATCACAAAAACGATCTGGATCCTTTCATTGGTGAGTTTATTCACCGACATGGCCAGTGAAATGCTTTACCCGGTAATGCCGCTTTTCCTGAAACATATTGGATATACTGCCATTTTTATCGGGGTGCTGGAAGGAATTGCAGAAGCTGCTGCCGGGTTAAGTAAGAGCTATTTTGGCAAATTAAGCGATATCAGCGGAAAGCGTTTGCCATTTGTACAGCTGGGATATGCCTTTAGTGCGGTCAGCAAACCCATGCTGGCCATTTTCACATATCCCTGGTGGATCTTTATATCGAGGACGGTTGACCGGTTGGGAAAAGGAATACGCACCGGGGCCAGGGATGCCATGCTCAGTGATGAAGGCACTACAAAAACAAAAGCCAGGATCTTTGGTTTTCACCGCGGCATGGATACATTGGGTGCAGTTTTTGGCCCGGCCATTGCTTTGCTCTACCTGTATTTTTACCCGGAAAATTATAAAACAATTTTTTTGATCGCCTTTTTACCGGGTTCACTGGCCATTATTTTAACCTTGCTGGTAAAAGAAAAAAAAAGAACAGGTTCAATTCAAAATGAAAAAAAACGGGTAAGCCCCTTTGCTTTTGTTTCCTATTGGAAAAACAGTCCTGCCCAATATAAAAAACTGGTAGCCGGGCTGTTGCTTTTTGCACTGTTCAACAGTTCAGATGTATTTCTCTTACTCAAAATGAAAGAAAGCGGGCTTGATGATACAGCCGTGATCGGTGTGTATATTTTTTATAACGGGGTATATGCCCTGCTAGCCTACCCGATCGGTATCATTGCCGACAGGATCGGGCTTAAAAGAATATTCATAGCCGGCCTGGTGGTTTTTGCGGGTGTGTATACAGGGTTTGCTTTCAACAATGATCTTACCGTATTCTTTATTCTATTTTTATGCTATGGGATCTATGCCGCTGCCACAGAAGGTATTTCAAAAGCATGGATCAGCAATATCGTTTCCGGAAATGAAACAGCTACTGCAATAGGTACCTATTCCGGGTTCCAGAGCATTTGTGCCCTGGTAGCCAGCAGCCTTTGTGGTTTATTGTGGTTTTATTTCGGACCGGTGTTCACTTTTCTGTTAACAGCAGGGATAACAATGATTGTGGTCGTATATTTAAGCTTTGAAAAAAGAACAAACACGGTCATTTCGTAACTTTCAGAAAAATTATTTTTATGCACAATTATGATACTGTTGTTGATGCACTTAACGGGTTAAAAGCAAGAGGATACACAATCAATTTCAACATTGCTTTTGATAAACTCATCTGCAGTGATAACCGGATCTGTTTAAACCCCCATGAATTTGAGATCGTTGAAATGCACCGTTTCGAAGGCAACAGCAATCCGGCCGATGAAGACGTGGTGTATGCAGTTGAATCAAAATCCGGGGATATCAAAGGCGTGATCAGCAGCGCCTTTGGTTTATATGCTGATGCCGCATCTACAGCCATGCTGCAAAAACTGGCGATCCAAAAATAAACGACATAAACAATTTGATGAACAGGAGACATTTTTTAAAACTGGGTGCAGTTACTGCACCAGTATTATCCATTAAGAATTCAGTTGCCGGCAATATAAACGCGGCTGTAAAACCCATTGTTATCTCTACCTGGGACAGCGGTATGCCGGTAAATGCCGAAGCCTGGAAGATATTATCCGCAAAAGGCAGGGCACTGGATGCCGTAGAAGCCGGAGCCAGGCA
>CAZBIK010000045.1:0-15570 GCA_964491955.1 uncultured Ferruginibacter sp. | reverse complement strand
AACGATAACAGGAACCAGGTTTTCCAGGGACAGGTAACTATAATCAGATAATCTATGCAGCCAAAAATTTTGATAGCCGATGACCACAGCATGATAAGAAAAGGGCTGAAACTGAACCTGCAGCTTACGCTTGGGTATAATGACCTGCATGAAGTTGGCACCTGTAATGAACTGATGTCCGAACTGGTAAAAAATAAATACACGCACCTTATCCTGGACATCATTTTATCAGATGGCAGCACACTGGAAGTAATTCCAAACATACGCAGGGTATATCCTGATCTCCACATACTTATTTTTTCCATGCAGCCCGCAGAAATTTATGGTGAGGCCTTAAAACAATACGGCATCAACTATTACATGTCAAAATCCGTGGGAGAAGAGGAAATGATCCAGTTGCTGCAGAAATTTATGCACAACGAAGTTCCTGTAAGGAAAAATAATATCCATGTGCAGGACAATCCTTTTGCCACACTCGCTCCCCGGGAACTGGAGATCCTGCACTATGTACTTAAAGGTATAGGGACAAAGGATATTGCTGAAACGCTCAATTTAAAAATGAATACGATCTCCACCATTAAAACCCGCATTTTTGAAAAAACCACGGCGGGTAATATAAAAGAACTGATGGAACTGGCTACTTTGTATAATGTCAATTATTGAGTTGAAAGCAGTAACTTGTTTACCGTAAAACGTATATGCAAAGACTGCTTATTTTTCTGCTCTTTATGATCACCGCATCATCAGTTGCAGCTCAAACTGTTGACAACTACCATATTCAGCAATATACCACAGACAACGGGTTGCCCTCCAACGGCGTTAAAGGAATCCAGTGGGATGAAAGAACCGGGTTTTTATGGATAGCCACTGAAGCAGGCATTGTTCGGTTCAACGGAGTTGATTTCAAGTCGTACACCAATGCAAACATGCCTTCTATAGCTTCTGAAAGAATGCTTTTTATTGTAAGGAACAATGCCGGAAAAATATACCTGTCGGACCAGCCGGGCAATATCTTTTTAATTGACAAAAGTAAACCCGTGCTCTGGAGAAAGTCTGCAACAAACAGCAGCATTAACCCGTATATCAGAAACTATTATTTATTGGGAGTGTCTGACCTGTTTTTTAACAATAATGCCGGTTTACTGACCGCTCCTTCATTTGCCACAGGCTTTAATAAAATAATCGGGATAAGTGATACCTCCTGTTTAATTCAGAATAATACTACCCTTTTATATTACTCCATCAATTTGAAAGAACCGGTTGCGCTGCAGTTTGAAAAAGCAAACATTTACAGCATATTCAAAATAAATGAAAGTTATTTTGTAACCACCGGCAACGGGGGAACCTTCCTTTTAAATGTTGCAGATATGACCCTGTCGCCTGTTGAAGTTTTTGAAAAAGATGGCGGATTCTTTAACCTGAAAACCAGCAACAGCCTGCTTTTCTGGCAAACAGGAATGAGCAACCCTGTTTTTAAAGACGGGGAAAAAGCCTGGCTTTTAACTTATGCCGGTGGTAAAATAACAGCTAAACTTATTTTTACCGGTATCCCTGCAGGCACGTATATCAGGTCGGTTCAATACAGCGAAAAGAATCAACTGCTTTTTATCGGTACAGAATCCAAAGGACTTATTGTGATCAATCAAAACAGGGTTCAGTCAAAGAGAAGGAATGATGTTCATTCAAAAAACAGGAATTCCTATTACTCACAAATTGAACTTTCAAATGGCAATATCCTGACCAACGAAAGTGATATCATAGGCGATAACACGAAAGACCCGGATTTTTTACCGGTAAAAGGTAAATTCTCTTTTAATATTACACATACCAGTGGGCAATTATTGTGGTACACACAATTAAACAAAAACTTAGGTTATCACTGCCTTCACCAATATAACAAAGCCACCGGCCTTACAAAATTATACCCTAAAATAAAATGGGGTGACATTGTTGCAGAGTCGGGCGGCAAAATTTACCTGGCCAATTTACAGGGTATAGGAATCCTTGAAGCAGACAGCGTAAGGCTTCTCTACAAATACGCAAAAGAACTGGCCGGGGTGGTTACTTTCGATTTTACGGAAATTAGCCCGGGGATTTTAGGTGTGGCAACATGCAGTGGGTTATTAAGATTGAATACTGCTACAAACGTTTTAGACACGCTGTTTACCAAATTGAATATTTGTGTACGCAGTATCTGGAAATATAAAGACTATATTTTCTTTGGCACTTATGGATCAGGTTATTACATCATGAAGGACGGCATCATTAAATCAATGCCGCTTGATAAGAACAAATACCTGCTGTACACACATTGTTTTATGGCAGATACAAATGATTTTTGCTGGATAAGCACAAACCGGGGATTGTTCAAATGCAGTTTAGCTGAAATAACCAATGCCTTTGATAATAATAAAACTGTGGTATACTATCACTATTTCGGGAAAAAAGATGGTATGGAAATGACGGAGTTGAATGGTGGATGTACACCCTGTGCGCTGCGGTTAAGCAACAACCATATTTCCTTTCCCACCATGGATGGCTTGTTATGGGTAGACCCCGAAAAGGCTATCCCTATTTTACCGGATGGAGAGATTTTTATTGATGAAATACTGGCTGATAACATAGCCATGAATGCCGACTCCCTGCAGTATAATAGCTTGCCTGCACAAACACAGGAAGTGATCATTGAACTTGGCTTTTCCGCCTGGTGCAATAAAGAGAATATCTACCTGGATTACCAGCTGAATGATATACCAGCCTGGAAAACAGTGAACACAGATAATGAAACCTTTATCAGGCTTGGCGGCCTGCAATCGGGTACCTACCGGTTACGTATCAGGAAACTGAATGGTTTTGGTAAAGACAATTATTCCTACAAGGTCATTGAATTCCAGGTGGCAACCCCCTGGTACAAACAATGGTGGTTTTATGCACTTTGCTTACTGGCACTGCTGGCCATAATACAGGTTGTTTTTTACATCAGGACCAGGCAGTATAAGATAAGGCAGCGCAAACTGGAAAGACAGGTAGCAGAAAAAACAAAAGAATTGAAGGAACAGAACGAAATACTGGAAAAAAACAATACCATTAAAACCAGGCTGATCTCCATCATCAGCCACGACATAGTAACTCCATTGAAATTTGTAACGGTTGCCGGTAAGAAACTGATCGAAAAAAGAAATTTAATGACGGAAGCATTGCAGGATGAAACCATTAAGGAGATGACCAATACAGCCCAGGAACTTCAGCTGCTTTCCACCAATATCCTCAACTGGATAAAATACCAGAATGAGAACAGGCGGTTGGCCAAAGAAACTTTTAATGTACATGAACTGGTAAACCAGGTATTGGGTGTTTTGAATTCACTGGCCAATCAAAAGAAACTAAAACTGATCAACAAGACTGATCACACCCTGGAAATCCACCAGTTTTTTGAACCATTGAAAATTCTGATCTATAACCTGCTGACCAACGCCATTAATTTTTCGGAAAAAGGAGACATCATTGTCTCAGCCAGGCTGGAAAAGGAGCTGGTGGTGATCAGCGTACAGGATGAAGGTGTAGGCATGACCCCCGATCAGATCAAGAACATTATGGCAGACCAGTTCATTATTTCTTCTGCAAATATTGATAACCGTAAAGGTAACGGTCTAGGGTACCTGATCATCAAAGATCTTGTAAAGATGATGGATGCCACATTACAGATCAGCAGTGTGAAAAACAAAGGAACGGTCGTTTCAGTACATGTTCCGGTTGGAAAAAACTGAAAAGGCATTGAGGGTGCCTGCAGGCAAAATAAAACGGGTACATCAATACAGCATCCTGGCCCGGATGGTTCCCTTTACTTTCCTTAAAAGTTCCAGCGCATTTTTACTCAGGTGCTTGTTTACATCCAGCACCACGTAACCGATCATGTCATTGGTTTTGAGGTACTGTCCCAGTATATTTATTTTGTGATCGCTCAGTTGTGTGTTGATCTCGGAAAGCACACCGGGTACATTGTGGTGTATGTGTAAGATACGGTGGGTGCCCTCCTGCGGCGGCAATGCCAGGGCAGGGATGCTGTGCGAACCGGTACTGATGCCTTTTTCGAGGTAATTGAATAATTTATTGCTGAGGTCCTCCCCTATATTCTGCTGAGCTTCCTGTGTACTTCCGCCGATATGCGGTGTAAGCAGCACATTGGCCAATCCCTGCAACGGGCTCGAAAACCTGTCCCCGTTCTTCTCCGGCTCTACGGGGAAAACATCAACTGCAGCACCACTTAAATGCCCGTCCAGTAAAGCTTTTCGCAAAGCTTCCAGGTCAACCACCTCGCCCCTTGCATAGTTGATCAGGATACTGCCCGGTTTAAAATGCCTGAGTATATTTTTATTGATGAGGTTTTTTGTACTGGCCAGTTCGGGTACATGCAGGGTTACAATATCGGATTTGGCAACCACCTCCTTTAAACTTTTCCGGTCTTCGGCATTGCCCAGGGGCAGTTTGGTTTCGGTATCATAAAAGATCACTTTCATGCCCAGGCCTTCGGCGAGTACACTTACCTGTTTGCCAATATTGCCGTACCCGATTATACCCAGTGTTTTACCGCGCAACTCATAACTGCCGCTGGCTTCCTTCAGCCATATCCCTTCATGCGCTGCTTTGTTTTTATCCATGATGCGCCTGATGAGCATGATGGAAGCGCCGATCACCAGTTCGGCCACACTGCGGGTGTTGCTGTAGGGAGCATTAAAGACCACAACTCCGTTCTTCGTAGCAGCGTCAAGGTCAACCTGGTTTACCCCGATGCAAAAACAACCGATCGCCTGCAGTTTTGGGGCAGCTTCCAGTATTTTCCGGGTTACCTGGGTTTTGCTGCGTATACCCAGCAGGTGTATATCTTTAACGGCATCCATCAGTTCGGATTCACTCAATGCCCCGTTTATTTTTTTAACTTGTACATAACCGGCAGCATGAAAATGCTTTACTGCAGTATCACTGATATTCTCTAAAAACAGGATCTTTATCTTATCTTTCGGATAACTGGTCATTTTATTTTCAGGCATAATGATTGCGGTGTATTTTGCACAAATATATTCTATCTAAAGCTCAAATTTTTATAATGTCTTTTTCCAAAGCTTTACTTTCCGGGGTTTTGCCTTTTTTGACAGGGGCATTGATTGTTTTTAATTGCTTCCTTATTTCCTGTAAGCCCGGAAATAAAAAAGATATGGTTGCTGCTGACCCCATTGCGGTCATTAAACTACCGGCGCCAGAAATGGTATCTGCCGCAGAAACTGAACGGATCAGGAATGCCTGCCGGCAATGGTATGATTCTGTTTTAAAACACCGGAACTTCAATGGCGGAATGATCGTGGCCAAAGGCGGCACTATCATTTTTGAACAATACAGCGGTACCGGCCATATTCCGGGCACCGATTCCCTCACGCAGCATTCGCCGCTGCACATTGCATCCATAACAAAAACTTTTACGGCCATGGCCGTACTCAGATTATGGCAGGATGGTTTACTGCAAATTGATGATGAATTCAGCAAATATTTCCCGGCATTTAATTACCCCGGGGTAACCATAAGAAGTTTACTGAACCACCGCAGCGGCCTGCCCAATTACAATTATTTCATGGAAAAACTGGGCTGGGATAAAAGCAGGTATATCAGCAATGAAGATGTGCTTCAGTATTTAATAACCCGGAAGGCTGAACTGGAAGATATTTCAACTCCCAATACCCGCTTCAATTACTGCAATACCAATTATGCCCTGTTGGCATTACTGATTGAAAAAGTTTCAGGGACCACCTATGCCGGATACCTGTATAAAACATTTTTCAAACCACTGCAGATGAACAACAGCTATGTTTTTAAAATGGCTGATACGGCAAAAGCCCTGCCCAGCTACAATTGGCGGGGTGGCCCTGAACCGTTTAATTTTTTAGACCAGGTGGTTGGCGATAAAAATATCTATTCCACGCCGCGTGACCTGCTGGTATGGGACCAGGCACTCTCGGGCAACGCATTGTTCACAAAAGAAACACTGGAACAGGCATATACCCCTTACAGCAATGAAAGGCCGGGAATACGGAATTATGGCCTGGGCTGGCGTATGAATATATATCCTGCAGGCAACCCGCAGGATTCAGTGAATAAGGTCATTTACCACAACGGCTGGTGGCATGGCAGCAATGCCACATTCATACGCCTGCTGAAAGAGCAGGCAACCATTATCGTTATAGGAAACAGGTTCACCAGGGCAGTATACCACGCCAGGGATCTCATTTCGGTCTTTGATAAATATTATACAGCAGCAGATGAAGAGGAAACCGGTTCTATTCCCGGAAAGGCATTGCCGGATACTTCCATCCCGCTTAAAGTTCCCCAGAATATCCGTAAATCAGAACCCACAAATAAGAAACAGGGGAATTAAGTAAACTGAAAATCTTACTTAAGCAGTAAAAAACTCGAATTTTATTGAAGTTTTTGCATGTTTTTGCACGGTATGTGTATTGTTATAGTCATAAATATGCCGTTTTATGCAATTTTTATCATTAATTTGAGCTGTAATAACTAACGAATGCTAAAAAGAGAAAGACAGGCGTACATTGTACACCAGGTAAACCTGCACAATAAAGTGCTGTCTAATACTTTAAGCAGTGAAATTGATGTTTCAGAAGATACCATCCGCCGTGACCTGCAGGATCTGAGTGAAAAAGGGAAACTGATCAAAGTGCATGGTGGCGCCTTATCCCTTTCCTTTAACAGCAGCAGCTACCCTTCCAACAAAATATATGCGCATACGAATAAGCGGATCATTGCTGAAAAAGCTGCCAGGCTGGTCAGGAATGGCATGTTTGTTTTAACCGGGGGTGGAACCACCATCATTGAATTGGCCCGGGCTTTACCGCTAAGCTTAAACGCAACATTCATTTCGGGGAGTATCCCGGCGATTGTGGAGTATATGCAGCACCCCAATATTGAAGTGATCGTGATCGGTGATAAATTATCCAGGAATTCAAAAATAACCCAGGGTGCCGATGCACTGGCCAGGATCAAAAGCATCAAACCCGACCTCTGTTTCCTCGGTATCAATGCCATTGATGTAGTGCATGGCATTACCGACAACGACTGGGATGTGGTACAGCTGAAACAAACCATGATCGATTCAACTCAAAAACTGGTTTGCCTTACCATTTCAGAAAAGATCAATACCATGCAGCCTGTTAAGGTTTGCGACATTTCAAAGATCGACATGCTGGTCACTGAATTACCCAATGATCACCCGATGCTGCAACCCTATGTTGCTGCCGGTATAACCGTTATATAACCATGAACTAAAATTTTAAAATGAACATTTTTTAACAACCAAAACACGACTTGTATGAGAAAATTTGCAAACAGACTAATTGCTATTCTGTTTTTACTGATCCCGTTAACTTCCCTTGCCCAGACAAGTATTTCAGGCAGGGTTGTGAACCAATCAGACGGTAAAGCAATTGAAGGCGCATCGGTAATGGTAAGGGGCTCAAAATCCGGGACCAAAACAGATGCGAACGGAATCTTTACCATTAACGCCAAAAATGGCGATGTACTTGTTATCAGTTCTGTTAATTTCAATTCAGAACAGGTAAAGGTCAGGGATGGCGGCAACATCAATGTTACCATGGTTCCATCCGATGCCACCCTAGGTGAAGTGGTGGTAACTACAGCCATGGACATCAAGCGAAATTCAAGGGAACTTGGTTATTCAGCACAAACCGTCAATGGCAAAGATATACAGGAAACACAGCGGGAGAATTTTCTGAACGGCCTGCAGGGTCGGGTAGCCGGTGCCACCATTACATCTACCTCGGGTTCTCCCGGCGCTTCTTCCAGCATTGTTTTGCGTGGATTCAATTCACTGTCTTTGAGCAACCAGCCATTGTTTGTAATAGATGGCGTGATCGTAGACAACCAGACCGTTGATGAAAATTCCAACGGGGGCTCAGGCGTAGGCCTGGTTGAACGGGGTGCCGGACTAACCAGTACCAATAACCGCAATACGGATTACAACAACAGGATATCGGATATTAACCCCAATGACATTGAATCGATCACCGTTTTAAAGGGCCCTGAAGCAACTGCCCTCTATGGCAGCCAGGCCAGTTCCGGTGCCATCATCATAACCACCCGTAAGGCCAAGACCAATAAGCTGGCCATCCAGTACGACAACAGCTTCCGCATCCAGAAACTGACCCGGTTCCCCGACATTTATGACGGGTTTCAAAACGGGACCAACGGGGATACCGGGAGTATATTCCGTTATTTCGGGCCGGCTTATCCTGCAGGAACAAAACTTTTTGACAACAAAAAGAATTTCTTCAGGACCGGCTTTGCACAAACGCATAACCTGGGTGTGGATTTTGGGTTTAAACAATCCATCTTCCGTTTTTCAGCTTCCCTGTTTGACCAGGAAGGAATTGTACCCAACAATGCATACAAACGGTATAATCTAAAACTGTCCAACACAACAAAACTTGGCAAATATGGCGATATAACCCCTTCCATCGCTTTTACCAAAACAGCCAACGACAAAGTATTGAGAAGTGCCGGGGGATTTATGCTGGCCCTGCTTTCCTGGCCCAGCACCAATGATATATCGGCCACAAAAGGAGATAACGGCAGCAAAGTTCCTTTATTCAATGCCAACTCCAACCTGGATTTTGACAACCCGCTTTTTAATGTAAATGCCAATAAGAACAGGGAAACCACTGAACGATACAATGCTTCAGTGGGCATCAACCTGACCCCTTTCAGCTGGCTAAAGGTCGCCGGAAGGTTTGGTTACGAAATGTACTCCACGGAAGGTTACCTGCGTTATCATCCCCTGTCTTATTATATTTCTGCACCATCCGGCGGTATCCAGGATAATTTCTGGAGAAGGTACAATGGCTATAATCACACCATCACCGCTACGGCTACCAAAACATGGCGTAAAAATTTCAATTTTCGCCTGATGGCAGGAACCATGTGGCAGGATTATGAAACAGAAATGTATGCCGTAACAGGATCAAATATTGTTGACTCTGTGGTGAATGGAAAAATGTATAAAGGAGGTGCAGTTTTAACAGATGCCACATATAAGGCTTTAGCTGCACCTTCAGACAGTAATGCAACCCGGGTAACCTCACGAACCAGGTTACTCAGGAATGTGTATGGAGAATACAACCAGTCTATTCTCCGCCAGTTTGCCTATTTTGGTGAATTTGCTTTCAATTATAAGAACATGATCTTCCTGAACTATACGCACCGGTTTGAAGAAGCATCCACACTGCCAAAAAAGAACCGTAAATTCAATTACCCCGGCGGCAGTGTAAGTGTTATAGTTTCAGACCTCCTGCCTTTCCTTAAAAAAGGAAATATCCTGAATTATATGAAAGTAAGGGGATCTATGGCAGCTACTGCCAGGTTAAATTCACCTTACTCCACACAATCTGTTTTTGTAAACAACCTGTCGAGCGGAGGAGGCTTCTCTTATGGTTTCTTTAATAATAACCCGGAACTACGTCCTGAAAAACAGGAAACCTTTGAAATAGGAACTGAAATGCGGTTCTTAAAGAGTCGCCTGACCATTGACGGCGCTTATTATAATACATTGAACAAAGGCCAGATCATTGAGAACTTCCGTTTAAGTTATGGAACCGGATATGTACTCAATACCCAAAACGCCGGCAGTACCCGCAACCAGGGTGTGGAAATAAGCATTGATGCTGCACTCGTCAGGAAAAGCAATGTCTCCTGGGTAATGCGGTTTAACTTTAATAAAGGATGGAACAAAGTGGTTGAACTGCCAAAAAATGTTGCCCTGTATTACCTGTCTGATGTGAATGTGTATGGCAATGCTGCAGGTGGCATCGTACTGGGTGGATCTACAACTTCCATTTCCGGTTTTGGTTATTTGAGAAACAATAACGGTACAAAACTGATCAATCCAACAACCGGTTTACCGGTTATTGATGGTACCCAACGGGTGCGTGGCGACAGGAATCCTGATTTTTCACTGGGCTGGAGCAATAACATCAACTATAAAAACTGGAAGCTCAGCTTTTTGTGGGATATGAAGATCGGTGGGGACATTTTTAACGGCAACAATCAATATATGACCACCATTGGCAGAAGCCAGCTTACTGCCGACAGGTTAACCCCCAGGGTTATTGAAGGCGTTTTACAGGATGGTCTCGAAAATACAGCCACTCCAACGGTAAACAACATTTCGGTGGTTCCTTATTACAATGAGAATTATTACAGGTTGCTTCCCGAAGAGGAATTCATTGAAAAAGATGTGAACTGGTTCAGGTTAAGGGATATCACGATTGGTTATACATTCCCGGCATCAACCATTAAAAAGATCAGGGGACTTAAATCACTGGGTTTATTTTTCACTGCCAATGACGTGTTCATATTCACCAATTATTCAGGCGCTGACCCTTCGGTAAATGCCAATACGGCCGGCACCCGCGGTGTTGGCGCATTTGGTTTCGACTACGGGACATTACCTGCACAGCTTAGTCTGAATTTTGGCCTCCGTGCTTCTTTTTAAAACTATTAAATTCTTTGTAAAATGAAAAAGATACAGATTATTATTTACCCGGTCTTACTTGCATCGGTTTTATCAATGGTTTCCTGCTCCAAAAAAATTGATGACGTTTATGCAAACCCGAATGCCAACGTAAAGCAGCCGGTAGAAAAAATATTGCCCAATATCATTGCCAATATGGCTGCCAGCAGCACGGCACAGGGTTCATTATACGGGCCGCAAAATGACGGGCAATATGTAGGCAGGTATATCCAGTTCTGGGCAACCAATACCGCCAACAACCAATACGACCTGATGGGGCAAACCACTACCAACAGCACTGCTGCAACATCTGATATTGGTGGCGGACAGTGGGCCATGCATTATTACGGTATGGGGCAAAACCTGAACAGGGTCATTGAATGGGGCACCGAAGAAAAAAAATGGGATTACGTAGGAGTGGCACATGCCATTCGTGCTTTTGGATGGCTGGCGGTAACGGATATGCATGGTGAGGCCATTTTAAAAGATGCATTCAATACAAGCCTTTTGGTTTTCCGGTACGATACCCAGGAGGAAATTTATGAAGAAGTAAAAAGGCAATGCCACCTGGCTATCCAATACTTAAGCATGACCGGGGATGGTGTAAATGCTGCAAACCTGGCCCTGGGCGCCAATTACTGTTCGATGAAAGGTGATGTGGAAAAATGGAAAAAATTCGCATATACAACACTGGCCAGGGTATTTCACCGTACAACCAATAAGGCCAATTACAGTGCAGACTCAGTCATAAAATACTGTAACCTCGCTGTAAACGACAATGCGGATAATGCCTATATATTATTTGAGGGGATCACTACAGCAACCAATAATTTTTATGGCCCATTCAGGGCCAGTCAAACCAATATTGGAACGGTTAGGCAAACGAAATTCATTGCTGATCTTGAATCCGGTCTCAATGCAGCTTTTCCTGGTGTGGCAGATCCCAGGGCCTGGTATATCCTTCGCGAAAATACCAATAACACGTTTAAAGGGATAAGGCCCGGCAAAGGTGTGGAAGCATTGGGTGTAAATGACCAGCCACGCAATTTCTGGGGCGGGCTTTACAGTTCAACTGCCGGAACCACCGCCAATTCGAGGTATATTTTTAAAGACAACATGCCCTGGCCGGTAGTTACAGCCTGTGAGATCCAGTTCATGAAAGCTGAAGCCTATTACCTGAAAGGTGAAAAAGCCAATGCCTTAACTGCATACCGTAACGGCATCAGCCTGAGTATTGATATGCTGAATACAGATTATGTAACCGGTGTTCCGCCGGCAAGGGTCATAACACCGGCCATGAAAACGGCATTCCTGGCCGACCCGCTTGTGGTACCGGCTGCCGTTGATCTCAATTTGTCGCACATCATGCTGCAAAAATATATTGCGTTATATGGTTATGGTTTTATGGAAACCTGGGCCGATATGAGAAGGTACCATTATATTGATCCTGAAGCAGGCACTGCAAGACAGGTGTACACGGATTTTGCACCTCCTGCACTGGCTGAACTTTTTGCCAACAACAACCAGAAATATGTGTACCGGGTTAGGCCAAGGTATAATTCCGAATTCCTGTATAATATTGATGCCCTTACATTGATCGGTGCATTGGCGCTTGATTTTCATACCAAGAAACAATGGTTTACAGAACCATAAAATTAATCAACTTAAAAACCATTATAATGAAATCAATTCAATCATTATTCCTGATAGCTGCTGTTGGCTTGCTGTTTACAGCCTGCGAAAAAGATGAGGTTGTTACCCAGCTAAACGTAAACTATACCGGCGGTAAAACCAATCTTAAAATTGTGCATGCCAGCGCCTATGCGGTCAATTATGCTGTTCAGCTTAAAATAAATGATGTTCGGGTAAGCAACAACATCTCCTATTCAACACCATTTCCGGGAGGAGGTTTAAATACCGGCGGCAGCAATATGCCCTGGTACCTGTCATTAACACCGGGGGCACAGAAAATAAGTATGTCTGTTGCCAAAGCCGGCACCAATACAGATTCCATTTCCCTTTTCAGCGGCACGCTGACGTTGGCAGCTGATAAATTCTATACCGTTTATTTGTCGGACACCAGTACAAAAACGATGATGCTGATGTTTGGCGAGAATAAAACATTACCAGTTGATGGCACTTCCAGGTTTAAATTTTTAAACATGATCCCCAATCTTCCTTTTGCCGATCTCTATTACGGAACCACCAAAGTAGCCAGCAATATCCCATACGGGTCGGGAGGAGATGAGTTTACCAGAAGTAAGAATGATACCACGCACTGGTATATCCGTGCAGGTGGTGCGTTGCCAACTTCTGCAGCATTAGCTGTATATCCTGCAGCAAATGCAGCGCCGCAAACCATACCAAACCAGCGCATATTTACGGTGTACAGCAGAGGTTATGTAGGTGCAACAGGAACAAGGGCACCGGCAATTTCGCTTACGTATAATTAATGTGTAAATCAATGGCATAAAAAAACCTGCTTTTATAAAGCAGGTTTTTTTATGTATGGTTGACAGGGATCTATGCAAAGAATAAATAGGCCAGGATGATGGAAGTAATGATACCGGCCAGGTCGGCCAGCAACATGGTACCCACTGCATACCTTGTATTTTTAATGGATACGGCGCCAAAATAAACCGCAATGATATAAAAAGTTGTATCGGCCGAACCCCTGAAAATGGAAGCCAGGTTTGCAGCAAATGAATCGGGGCCATGTGCATTCATGGTATCGATCATCATGGCCCTGGCCCCGCTCCCGCTCAATGGCTTAAGCAGGGCTGTCGGCAACGCATCAACGATGCGGGTATCGCCCCCAAAAAAAACAAATATGGCCTTGATGCCATCCAGTACAAATTCGAAGGTGCCGCTGTTGCGCAATAAACTGATGGCAACCAATAATCCAACTAGGTAAGGAATGATCTTAACAGCCGTTTCAAAACCGCCCTTAGCCCCTTCAATAAACGCATCAAAAACATTTATTTTTTTGTACATGCCGCCCAGTACAATTAAAAAAAAGATCAACACCAGTATCCCGTTACTTAAATTTCCCGAAAAGACCTGCACATGTGATGCGCTTAAAGTTTTGATATACAATACCAGCGCCGTGAACAAACCGGCAATGCCCAAAACCCAGGCCATGATGGCGGTTTGAAAAACATTGATCCTTTGTTTAAAGGCAACGACCGACATGGCCACAATCGTGGCCACAAAAGTGGCGATCATGCAGGGAATAAAAATATCTGTTGGCGACTGCGATCTGAGTGCAACCCGGTCGGCAATGATCACGGTTGGGATCAGCGTGAGCCCGGAAGCATGCAGGCACATGAACATCAACTGGGCATTGGAAGCCCTGGCCTTATCCGGGTTGATCTCCTGCAGGCTTTCCATGGCTTTTATGCCAAAGGGTGTGGCGGCATTGTCGAGCCCCATCAGGTTGGCAGAAAAATTCATTACCATATGCCCCATGGCGGGATGGTTCCTGGGCACTTCCGGGAATATCTTACTGAAAAACGGGGCGATGATCTTCGACAAAAACCGGATGCCGCCGGCTTTTTCTGCAATACTCATAAAGCCCATGAAAAGCGCCATGATGCCGATGAGGCCGATACATAGATTAACTGCATCTTTGGTGGTCTCAAAAACACCATTGGCAGGAAGCAGTGAATAAGCCGTATAATTGCCGCTGCTGTTCTTAATAACTTTTTCCTTACCCCATACAGCCGTTTTCTGGTTTTGCAACTGGCCCTGGATCATGGCAGGTAATGCAGCAGAATCAAGCATCCTGGAAGAAACCGTATCGGTATTTTTCCCGGTGAATAAGTTGGTGACCAGTTTTTCCTGCCCGGGCTGAAAAAAGAATTTTGCACCCGCAACCAACACGGCAATAATGATGAAAGCGCACCAGATCCTGCTTAAAGCCATAAGTCAATTTTAGATTTTAGATCTTAGATTTTAGATTGCAGACCTTCCTGCGGCAGGCAGGCTGCAGATTTTATTAATTTCCGGCAATTCAATTCAATATGAAAATAGTATTTAATTGTCAATAAAATATCTAAAGCTTACCTTTGCGTCCGTTTTAGATTTTTGTACACCAAAAATCTAAAATCGTCAATCTAAAATCAACAATCAAACATGGCTTTAAAAGCAGGAATCGTGGGGTTGCCCAATGTAGGTAAATCAACTTTATTTAATGCGGTAAGCGTCAGTGCCAAGGCACAGGCAAGCAATTACCGGTTTTGTACCATTGAACCCAATACGGGCCTGGTGAATGTACCGGATCCGCGTTTGGATAAACTGGCCGAACTGGTGATCCCGGACAGGACCGTGCCTACCCAGATCGAAATTGTGGATATAGCCGGCCTGGTACGCGGCGCCAGCAAGGGCGAAGGCCTGGGCAATAAGTTTTTGGCCAATATCCGTGAAGTGGATGCCATCATTCATGTGATCCGCTGTTTTGAAGACGAGAATATATTAAGGGATGAAGGCCCGATAAACCCGGTAAGTGATAAAGAGATCATTGAAACCGAACTGCAACTGAAGGACCTGGAAAGTGTGGAGAAGAAAATGCAGCGGACCGAAAAAATGGCAAAGACGGATCCAAAAATGAAGGTGGAACTGGAAACACTTAACCGTTGTAAAAAGCACCTGGATGAAGGAAAGAATATCATCACCCTGGGTTTGAGCAAGGAAGAGAAATCGGCCATTGCAGATCTTTTCTTACTTACCGATAAACACATTTTATACGTGGCCAACGTGGATGAGGCCAGCATGCATACCGGCAATGCCTATTCCGATGCATTGATCGAAGCCGTGAAGAACGAAGGCAACCAGGTAATCGTAATGACCAATGCAATTGAATCGCAGATCGCTGAGCTGGAAAGTGCCGAAGACAAGGTCATGTTCATGGAAGAATACAAGATGACAGAACCGGCACTGGACAGGCTGATCCATTCAACGTATAAACTGCTGAACCTCTC
>CAZBIK010000044.1:0-15599 GCA_964491955.1 uncultured Ferruginibacter sp. | reverse complement strand
CGAGGAACGCGTAGTGCTGCGATGCGACGTCGTCCTGCTCGAGGTAGTCGAGGCTCGTCCCGTGGGCGAGGACGACGACGGTGAACGGCCCGAAGCGCGTCGGCGCGGCCAGCCCGAGGACCTCGGTGAGGAACGCCGCCCCGGCCTCCTGGTCGCGGGTGGCGACGATGGTGTGGTTCAGCTCGATGCTCATGCCCTCACCCTGTGACCCCGAGCACTGTCGAGGTCAAGGCCGCTCGTCGCGAGCGACGGGGCTTTCGGGCACCATGCTCGGCCATGAGCGAGAACGAGTACACCGTCGAGGCGCGCGAGCTGCTCCAGCGGGACGAGATCGACCTGGTCGACGTCGACGCCGGGGAGCGCCGGATCGCGAAGGTCTCGGGGCTGGCCGAGGGCGACGTGGAGTTTCGGAATAATCATACGGAAGGTCAGAAGTTCCGATCCAGGTAAGCCTTGCATCAAAACCGGCGATCGTAAGCATGGATTTCAACAGATTGGCTTTGCCTTTGCAATCACCATATTTCTTTTTAAAAACATTTTGTGCGGCATCGGGTTTAAAACCCATTATACCGTTCTCAAAAGCGATATACCGGATATTATCCTGTACCCAGTAAAATATACTTTCCACTTTTTCATGGTCTGTTTTTTTGCCGGCAGTTAGTTCAGCAACCTTGGCCTTCAGTTCATCGGGGTTATTGCCAATCTCCGTGCAAATTTTGCTGTACCAGGCATACAGGTCTTTTACCGTTTCAAACAGTACTGTGCGTTTCCCGGTTTCTGTAAATGCTTTTGTAACGCAGATGATGTGCGGGTAACTGATGGCATGGTTGGGAGAATTGGATTCCCTTTTATAAGCCTGTGTATTGGTTATCCTGAATGTAATTTTCCTGGTATCACCTTCTTTTTCTTCAGATCGCTGGATGGCATACCCGGCAAAGTTGAATTCACGCAGGTCAACTTCAAGCCATGACGGAACATTGAACTGAACAATTCTTTCCAACACCGGGAAACGCTGTAAAAAATAAAAGGAAGTAAGGTATTTAATATCATGATAATTTTCGCGGTAGGTATAATTGAACGGCTTTCCTTTTTCTGCCAACGGGAATTTGACCACACATAATTTGGCATCGCTGTGAAATATATTTTCGCTGCTGTAATCACCACAAAGCTTTTGGATGGTAACGTCTTTTTTATCGGCATTGACCACTTTTATATTTTCAATGGCTACCTGGTCATTGTAAAACAGTCCATCTTCATATTTAAGAAAGTCTTTTACGGGTACCAACACCGTTTCTGAAGATACGGATGCTTTTACTTTTGGTTCACCGGCTGAAGCAGCCGGGTTTAAGGTAAAGTCGATCACTTCTTTAAACAGGGTTGCCACCACTTCCTCTTTAGGAAATGCATTTTTCCATTCCGGGATCTTATCTGTAAAAAGGGTTTGGCCATGCCCGTGATATTGGCAGCACATCAACAGAAATAAGCTGAAAATGCCTGGTTTAGGGTATCTGAATTTCATCTATCGGGTAATTTGAAGGACAAATTATCCAATTATTTTTAATTACAGGTATGAATAACAAAAAAGCCACTTAAAAGTTAGCTTTCAGCGGCTTTATATACAAATAAATGTGTTTCTGCAGAAAGAGAGAGATGGATTTGACCTGTCTTCCGTAGCTTTTTTAGTAAAAATGCTGTGAAATTAAAAAACCCTCCGTCGCTAAAGCTATGGAGGGTGATGCGGAGAGAGAGGGATTCGAACCCCCGGACCTGTTACAGTCAACGGTTTTCAAGACCGTCGCAATCGACCACTCTGCCATCTCTCCGGCGCAAAAGTACGGGTAGCGTGTTTTTATTCCAAAAAAATTAAAAATTAAATGATGTTATTGGCATGTAATCCTTGCCTGGCTTGAAAAGACTTAAAGCAAAATAAGTAAAGTGATAATAGCTGCTAACTATATTTTTAGGCTTTTGATGTTACTTTTTGTCTTGACACAAAAAGTAACCAAAAAAGTCAAGGCAGGAACGAATACAGCCCGTTCCTGCCGTGCAGCTGTCCCCGTCTTTTGTGCTACTGTAGCTTCAGCATTTGTAATTCTATTCTTTGGTGCCGGCATTTCAATCATTATTCAGACAGCTTTTTATTTGAAAGTAATCTATGATGTAGTATGTGGCAGATCTTTATCTTTTACAACCACCAGGTCCTTTAATGCAACAGTGATGGGCATTACACCAACCTGCAGCACTGCTTTTTTTCCGCGAATTTCTTTTACAATGCCCACCTGGCGGTTTTGTTTCATCTTTACTTTCAGCCCGATCTTTATTTCGCCGCCGATCTCTTCAAACTTTTCATTCAGTTTTTTCTGCTGCCTTTCAGTGGCTGGTTTTTCTTTTTGCTGAAACAGTAAAGCCTGTATCATTTTAACTGCCTTCTCTTTATCTTCAGCTTTACGCCACTCAATGACCATGGCTTTTAAGCGCCTTTCCATGTCTTTCAGGTAAATGATCTTATCTGCAGCTATCCTGTTCTGCAATTGCAGTTTTTCCACTTCCTGCAGGTGCAATTCCCTGTTTAAAACATGTTGCATTTCTTTTTTTAATGCCTCATTTTCTTTTAGCAATAACTTTAATGCCGCTTTCTCGGCATCGATCTGCTGAAGGTCCTGCTCAGTGCGGTTCAGCAATTTGTCCAGGTTAAAGTGATCCTCATCCACCAGTTTCCGGGCTTTATCGATGAGTCTTTTTTCCAGGCCTATCCGTTCAGCAATTGAAAAAGTATAGGAACTTCCGGGTTTGCCCACTACCAGTTTATACATCGGCAACAGGTTCTTTTCATCAAACTGCATGGCACCGTTTATGATACCGGGTACTTTATTGGCCATTACCTTTAAATTAAGATAATGGGTGGTTACAATGCCGATACTGTGTTTAATGGCCAGTTCTTCCATGATCACTTCCGCAAAGGCCCCGCCCAGGTTGGGATCGCTGCCGCTGCCCAGTTCATCAATAAAAAACAGTGTTTTACCGTTTGCATTTTCCATGAAGTGCTTCATGTTGAGTAAATGCGATGAATAAGTGCTCAGTTCAAATTCCAGGCTTTGCGTATCACCGATGTGTATCATGATCTGTTTAAAGATCCCCATTTCACTGTCCGGATGAACCGGCACCAGTAAACCGCTTTGCATCATCAGTTGCAGCAAACCAACCGTTTTTAATGTAACGGTCTTACCGCCGGCATTTGGTCCGCTGATCACCAGTATACGCTGTTTATCATTCAGGGTAAGGTCAACCGGTATGGTTGATTTTTTATGTACCTTATTGTACAGGTATAACAAAGGATGATAAGCCTGTAACAGCTTTATATGTGCTTTGTCCAATACAACCGGGTTATTGCCATTATACTCAACAGCGAATTTTGCCTTGGCCCTGGTGAAATCAAATTCACCGGCCATTTCCAGGTAACTGTTCAACAGGTATGCATAGTTGCTCAGGTCGCCGGTTAGTTTTTTCAGTATTTTATACACTTCCTTGCGTTCCTCATTCTCCAGCGAAAAAACATCATTGTTCAGTGCAGTGGTTTCTTCAGGTTCAATAAAGGTGGTTCGACGGCTGTCGCTTTCCCCATGCAGGATGCCTTTGATCATGCGCTTCTGCTCTGCAAAAACGGCCAGGACCCTCCTGCCGTTCAAAAAACTTTCTTCAATATCTGCCAGGTAACCCTGTTTATTCAGTTTGCTTACGATCTTATCAAAAACCCTGCGCAATTCATTCCGCTTACGGTACAGGTTCATCCTGATGGTTCCCAATTCTTCACTGGCACTGTCTTTTACCTGCCCGGTCTCATCCAGGATCTCATCAATTAACTGAATGATGAGTTTCTCATAATATCCATCCTGTATTATTTTTGCAAGGGCAGGATAAGCCATACGCCTTTCCGCGTCAAACCACCTGAAGATATTGCCGGTATTGTCTGCCAGCCTCCTGATCAGTAAAAACTGTTCCCCGGTTAACACGGCCCCGGGTATGCCCAGTAATTTGATCTCCTTGCCAATATGGTGCGTAAACTCATTGGGGAAATGCTGGCCGCTTTGAAGCAACAGCTTAAATTCATTGGATTGCTGCAATTCGGTGATTATAAATTCCTTTTTGGTATGCAGCCTGAGTTGCCCGGCCTTTTGTTTGGCGTATTCGGTACGGCAATGCAGTGCCAGCAAAGCTTTCACCTTTTCATATTCCAATTGTACCAATGCCGATTCCGGAAAATATTTCATACCCCAAATCCGCCAGGGCGGAGCTTTTAGATCAAATGAAAGCGAAGTTAGTTTCTTATTGCATATTGTTCATAGCTCATTGCTGTTTTTTTCACCATCCAGCAGTTTATACAGGTGTGTTTTTCAGGCGTTTGATTTGATCGTTTACATTTCATAACCGGGGCAGATCAAAGCTGTATTTGCAGGACTGTTAAACTTTTGTTGCATTAAATGGTTATACAATCTGTGCCATTTACCTTTGCGTATGTATATGAAAAAATATCAACCATGTTAAAAGTATTTTTCATTGCTGTTGTCTCTTTCATGGGTTTACAATCCTGTGCACAAAAAGACAATTCCGTTAACAAAAAAAAGAAGAAAATGAATGCTTCGACTACGCTCAGCAAAAATAATGGTTCGACTTCGCTCACCATGGATACCGCTACCTTCGGCACCGGTTGTTTCTGGTGTACCGAAGCCATATTTCAGCAACTGGAAGGCGTTGAAAAAGTAACCAGCGGGTATAGCGGAGGCACGGTACCCAATCCAACCTATGAAGAGGTGACCGGTAAAGGCACCGGGCATGCAGAATGCCTGAACATCATTTACGATTCAGCAAAGATCAGCTTTGATGAACTGCTTGAAATATTCTGGCAAACACACGACCCAACCACGTTGAACAGGCAGGGTGCCGATGTGGGCCCTCAATACCGCAGCGTGGTCTTTTATCACAATGAGGAGCAAAGGGCAAAGACAGCCAAATACAAAGAAGCGCTTGATAAAAGCGGCGCTTTTGATAACCCGATCGTGACCACCTTAGAACCCTTTACTGTATTTTATCCTGCAGAAGCCTACCACCAGAATTATTACAGGAACAATATCAGCCAGGGCTATTGCCAGTTTGTGATCAGGCCAAAGGTTGAAAAATTTGAGAAAGTGTTTAAGAACAAGCTAAAGAAGAATTAATTCAATTATAAGCGGCCACAATTTTTGTTTGCCACGAACCTGCCTACAGGCAGGCAGGTGTCACGAATTTTCACGAATGGGTTTAATTCGTGTTCATTTGTATTGGCAAAAGCTTAATTGGATTTGAAATTAAAGGGTGAATTATTTACCGCTTTTTTTTCTTTTTCAGGCATGGGCTGGCCTTTATGGCAGGTATAACAGGTTACCGCCTGCACCTGTTGGGCAGTAACTGTTTCATTAAACTGGAAATAATTTTTATTGATGTCCATCGTCATCCGCATCATGTTCCTGGTAATTTCCTTTTCAGACTTATCATCTTTATCAAATATGAGTGTATCGGCTTTTTTGTCGTGCACATGACAGAATTTACAATCCACGCCCAATTGCACATTAAAGCGGTCCATGATCTTATCCAGTGAATCGGATGTTATGTTCTTTGGCAACACCTGTAGGTTCTTAAATTCACCGGAAGGCTCCTCAATAGCAGCAATTCCTGTAAAAACGAAGATTAATAAAGCAGCTACTGCGATCAGTTTTTTATACAATCTCATATAAATTAGTTTAAGGTTTTTCAAACCTATGTTTTTTTTCTATGCAGTTTTGTTACTTTGTGGTTAACGGTAAGCAATCTAATATACTTGTAGAACGTCAAGATTTTTTTACACGCCGCAGTTCCAGCAGGTTTAAACTGTTTGGGTAAAAATTTGAAATATTGGTGTGTACAAGGTGTATGGCCATATCGTACCAGAGCGGTACTACAGGTGCATCGTTGATGATGATGCGGTCCATTTGCTGGTAAAGTTTATATCTTACCGAATCATTTTTTTCTGATAAAGCTTTTTCATAGAGCAGGTCAAACGCAGCATTTTTATACCGGGTATAATTTGGCGGTGCCGGGTTCCTGCTGTAAAATACACTGAGGTAATTTTCTGCATCCGGGTAATCGGCGATCCAGCTTCCCCTGAAAAAAGGGGCCTGCGATTTAGCGGTCTGCTCCAGTAATAAACTTTTCTGGATCACTTCTACCTGGATGGTAATGCCGATCTGCAACAATTCATTGGCAATATAGGTTCCCAGGTCGCCGTAAATGGGAATGGTAAACAGTTTTATGGCAGGCAGTCCCTTCCCTTCCGGAAAACCTGCTTCGGCGAGTAATTGCCTTGCTTTGTTTACATCGTAATGATATCCTTTTACTGCAACAGAATCAAAGGATGGTAATCCTGCCGGCACAAAACCGCTTTCGGCAGCAATGCCTATGCTGTTGCGCAGGTACAGCATCATTTTTTTACGGTTGAAACCATAATTGATCGCCTGCCTGATCTTTTGTAACCGAAGCGGTGAATTTTTAACCAGTTCATTTTGTTCATCCACCAATATACCGAGGTATTCAATATTGAGATAAGGATGTTTGTGCAGGTTGATCCTGCCCTGCCATGTTTTTTTAAGATTGCCTGTTTTGGTCAGCACTTCATCTTTAAATGAAGGGTCAATGTCATCAATAAAATCAAGCCGTTTTTGCTGAAACTCGAGGAACTCGGTCGCCTTGCTGTCATAGAAAGATACTTTAATGCCATCTATATATGGCAGTGATTTACCTGTTGAATCTTTTTCAAAATAGTGCTCATTCTTTTTTAAGATCAGCGCCTGCCCTTCTTCCCAGGCCACAAAACGGAATGGCCCGCTGCCAACAGGATGGCGGCGAAAATCCGATTTATATGTGTCTACGGCTTCTTTTGGAATGATGGAACAATACTGCATGCTTAAGATACCGAGTATGGATTGAAATGGGCTGATCAGTTTTAGTTGAAAGCTGGTATCATCGATCGCCCTGAAACCATGTATGGGATCTACCCGGTTGTTAAATATCCAGGCACCGGGACTTGCGGTGTTTTTATCAATGATCCTTTTAAAACTATATTCCACATCATAAGCGGTGAGTTTTCTGCCTTTGCCATTTGCAAAGCAGGCATCATCTATAAAAAAAACATCGTTACGTAAAATGAAGGTAAAGGCCAGGTTATCTTCTGAGATTCTCCAATATTTTGCCAGTGAGGGCTGCATCTGTAAATTACTGTCCATCTCCACCAGGGTATTGTAAAGCTGGTGTGTGGCCCACATTACCTGTTTGTTCTTGGCAAAAGCCGGGTCGAGGGTAGCCAGCCCGCTGCTTTCGTTGTACCGGAATATTTTTTTATCGGGATGAAGATGGCTTTTACAGGAAGAAGCAATAATAATGGATAATGTTATAATTAATAATGGATAATGCTTTAACGTCATAATTCTGTTTATTCTGCATAAATTTATGCAATCAAAAGCATAAAGTATATGGTTAAACTAAGAAAGACAGCTAAAACTATTTTGATCTTATCAATTATCCAGTTATCCATTATCCATTCATTTTCCCAGCCTTTAAAGCCTGCAAAAGCCTTTACCCGTGCGGATACATTGCGGGGTACTTATGGCGCTTCAAGGGATTGGTGGGATGTGTTGAAGTATGACCTGCACGTGAAATTTGATCTTAGGGATAGTTCCATCAGTGGATATAACGTTATAAGTTTTACGAATTTAAAAAATGGAACAGTGTTGCAGGTCGATCTTCAGGAGCCAATGATCGTTGACAGTATTGTTGGTAGTGCATTTGACAAGAAAGTAAGAAGAAAAACAAACTTAGATTTCAGGAAAGATGGAAATGCTTATTTCATTTCTGTTGATTACAGGCAAGGTACATCAAACAAGATGACCGTTTACTTCCACGGCAAACCCCGCGTTGCCATTCGCCCGCCATGGGATGGGGGCTTAATTATGAAGAAGGATAAGAACAACAATCCCTTTGTAAGCATTGCCTGCCAGGGCCTGGGCGCCAGCGTTTGGTATCCCTGTAAAGACCATCAAACCGATGAACCGGACAGTGCAGCCATGCATATAACCATTCCGGATACACTGACCTGCGTGGGCAACGGGCGTTTTCGCGGCAAAATAAAAAATGGCGATGGAACGGCCACTTATACCTGGGCAGTTACCAACCCGATCAACAATTACAACATCATTCCCTACATCGGTAAATATGCTCATTTCAGTGAAGTGTATGAAGGGGAAAAAGGAAAACTGGATATGGATTACTGGGTGCTGGAAACCAATCTTGATAAAGCCAAAGAACAATTCAAAGATGCTGCCCGCATGATGAAGGCTTTTGAACACTGGTTTGGCCCCTACCCTTTTTATGAGGATGGATTTAAACTGGTGGAAGCGCCGCACCTGGGCATGGAGCATCAAAGCGCCATTGCTTACGGCAACGGTTTTAAGAACGGTTACCGGGGTACCGACCTGAGCGGCAGCGGCTGGGGACTTAAATGGGATTTTATCATTGTACATGAAAGCGGGCATGAATGGTTTGCCAACAACATCACCAGCAGGGATATTGCCGATATGTGGATCCATGAAAGTTTTACCAACTACAGTGAAACATTGTTTACCGATTACTGGTATGGCAGGGAAGCCGGTAATGCTTATGTACAAGGCACCCGCAAAAATATCAGCAACGATATTCCCATCATCGGCATTTATAATGTAAACCAGGAAGGCAGCGGCGATATGTATTACAAAGGCGGCAATATGATACATAACATCAGGCAGGTGATCAATGATGATGATAAATTCAGGCAGATATTAAGAGGAATGAACAAAACCTTTTACCACAAAACCATTACTACAAAGCAAATTGAGGATTATATCAGCAAACAGGCAAAACATGATCTCAGTAAAGTGTTTGACCAGTATTTAAGAACGATACAAATCCCGGTACTGGAATATAAGATTGATGGCTATAAACTTTCCTACCGGTATACCAATTGTGTAAAAGGTTTTAATATGCCTTTAAAGATAAAGTTCAAAACAGAACAATGGATCAAACCAACAGAACAATGGAAGACGTTGAATTTATATCCCGAGGGCGATAATAATTTTTCTGTTGATCCGAATTTCTACATCAAAACAAAAAAGGTAGAATAAGTTTTTTAGAGTTCTGAATTTTAAAGGACTGTCAGGGTGTCCCGATAATTATCGGGATGTCGAACCCGGCTTTATGTTAATGATTCGCCTTCGACGGGCTCAGGCTGACACCCCGTTTGTGCAAAGCGAAGTTTCTTTTCTCATGTTGGTGTAATGGAGATATAGATTTCTCCTTCGTCGAAATGACAAAATACAAAAAAGGTAGGTTAATTTAGCAGCAAACAAAGCTATGTCGCAGATCCGCAAGCAAAGCATTATTTCCTCCATGGTGGTGTACATCGGCTTTGCTATCGGCTTTTTTAATACCTGGCTGTTTACCAGGGAAGGCGGTTTTACACAGGCCGAGTACGGCCTTACCGGAATTTTTATGGCAGTGGCCAATATCATGTTTTCTGTGGCCAACCTGGGTATGGTGGCCTATGTACATAAATTTTATCCCTATTACAATGACAACCTCCCAAAAAAGAAAAATGACCAGCTTAGCCTGGCCATCCTTTTTTCGTTGATTGGTTTTTGCCTGGTTGTAATTGCAGGTTTGCTGTTTAAAGACCTGGTGATCCGGAAATACGGCACCAACTCCCCCGAACTGGTAAAATATTATTATTACATTTTTCCTTTCGGATTGGGACTAACCCTCTTTTCCATATTGGAAGCCTATGCCTGGCAATTAAAAAAAGCCGTTGTCACCAATTACCTGCGGGAGATTCAGTTCAGGCTGTTAACAACTATACTGATCGTTTTAAGTTTTACCGGGATCATTGCATCGTTTGACCTGTTCATCAAAATATATTCCTTTACTTTTTTAGCGGTTGCCATCATATTGCTGCTGTACCTGGCCTATAACCACAGCATTTCGTTTACCCTTTCAGTCAGCAGGGTTTCAAAAAAATTCTTTAAAAAGATCTTTTCACTGATCTCTTTTGTTTACGGCGGCAGCCTGGTTTTTACCGTATCCATGGTAATAGATACCATCATCATTGCTGCCGTATTGCCAAACGGGCTTGCACTTGCCGGCGTGTATACCCTTGCGCAAAATATTGCCAGTTTGATACAGGCCCCGCAACGCGGCATCATATCTTCTTCCCTTGGCGCATTGAGCCAGGCCTGGAAGGATAAGGATATGAAGAAGATCGGCCGCATTTACCACAGTTCTTCCATCAACCAGCTGATCTTTTCCGTGGGTATGTTTGCACTGATCTGGCTCAATTTTACCGATGGCGTTTTCACCTTTCAACTGCAGGCAGGATATATTGATGCCAGGTGGGTTTTCTTTTATATCGGCCTGATGCGCATCGTGGATATGGGTACCGGTGTAAACAGCCAGATCATCAATACGTCTACGCTCTGGCGTTTTGATTTTTATACCGGCATCATTTTATTGTCATTGACCCTTCCGCTGAATTATATTTTCACCAAATACTATTTTGGGGTGATGGGCCCAGCCATAGCCAACCTCATTACGTTTACCATTTACAATGCGATCCGCTACTGGTTCCTGATCAAAAAATTCAACCTGCAGCCATTTACTATAAAAACCTTCTATACCCTGGCATTGGGTATCGCTGCCTATTATTGCTGTTATTTCCTTTTTGATCAGGTACACGGATTTACCGGCATGGTATCCAGGAGTATTGTATTTCTTGCATTATTTATTCCCGGGGCCTTTATGTTAAAACTGTCACCCGACCTGGTACCGGTTTGGAATACATTTCAAAAAAAGCTGGGCATAAAAAAAGGAGATTAAAGATCTCCCGTATATACTTCAAGATGACCGTATCAATCATTCTGCTTTGATGGCCGGAGTATTGATCCTGCCCCCGCCAATATATTTCCTGCTCCAGTATTCTTCAGTAAGGTGGCTGATGGTTACGCCGATGCTGGTACTGGCATGTGTAAAATAACCATTGCCCAGGTACAGTCCCACATGGCTAATTCTGCGGCCTGATTTAAAAAATACCAGGTCGCCAAGCTGCAGTTCATCTTTATCCAGTTTTGCACATTCAGCATACTGTTCGCGGGATGTCCTTGGCAGGACCAGCCCATAGAGTTTATGTACCAGGGTTCCGGTATAAGCACTGCAATCAATTCCATTTTCAGTTGCACCACCGTATTTATACCTAGTTCCCCACCACTTTTCAATTTCAACCAGCAATGCATTGTTGGTTATGGATTCAACATCCATATCAAGCAACTGGGCATATTTAAACTGGAGTAAAGTAAATTTTTCTATGGCATCCCCATCGGTTTTTACACTTGCCATTTTATCCGCATTGCCCTTGTTTTTTGGTACAACAGACCCGGATGCGGTTGAACCGGCATTTATTTCAATTCCTTCAATAAATTTTCCCTGCATTTTTGGCGCGCCTTGTACATTAACCTGTTCTGTATTCACAGCGGTTTGTGCTTTGGCCGTTAAAGTTGTTCCTGAAAAAATGCCGATGGCTACAGAAACAAGAATGAAGTTTTGCATACGTAAACTTTGGGGTTTAAAACGTAAGTACAACTTAGTCTTGTGTGATTTTAATCTTCTTTGATTCCTTGATCTTTCTTATTTATCTGCGCTTTCCTGTGATCCCTGTCCTACAAACTGGTGATAGATAGTACTGTGAATTCCTGTATACAGGCTGTTCAACGGGGCAAAGTTAACTTTCATTGGCCGGAAATACAAGCCATTAACGTTTTATTAATCAATTACCCTTTAAAGGCATATAAATGCCCCTGTGGAAAAACGGTTTAGACCTGCAGCATATTGTTTACGATATTTGTAAGCCCCAAACCCCTAAAGGGGCTTATTGCTGAGAAAAAAACATTTTTTATATTTTGAGTAAAGGGGCTTTGAATAAGTAACAATTTTTAAATAATCGTAATCAAAAGTCCCTTTAGGGATTTAGGGCATGAAATTTTCACACTTACACGTACACACGCAGTTTTCATTGCTGGATGGGGCTGCCTCTATCAAGGGCCTGTATACAAAAGCCATTGCAGACGGCATGCCGGCACTGGCCATCAGCGATCATGGCAATATGTTTGGCGCATTTGAATTTGTAAAGGAGGCATACCGGCATAAAAATGATGATGGCAGTTTAAAGGTAAAGCCCATTGTGGGCTGTGAATTTTACATTACCCAGGACAGGCACCGTAAAACATTCAGTAAGGAGGAAAAAGACCCGCGGCACCACCAGATCCTGCTGGCAAAGAATGCCACGGGATATAAGAACCTGGTAAAACTCACTTCACTGGGATATATTGAAGGGTTGTATTCCAAATACCCGCGCATTGATAAGGAACTGATCCATAAATACCACGAAGGGCTGATCGCCACTACCTGTTGCCTGGGTGCACTGGTACCGCAGACCATTTTGAAAAAAGGCGAGGCCGAAGGCGAGAATGAATTTAAATGGTGGCTGAATATATTCCAGGAAGATTATTATGTGGAACTGCAACGGCATGGCATACCCGACCAGGAAAAAGTAAATGCGGTGCTGCTGAAATTTGCCAAAAAATACAATGTTAAGGTCATTGCCAGCAACGATTCGCATTATGTAGACCAGAAAGATTTCAATGCCCACGACATCCTGTTATGCATCAACACCGGCGAAAAACAAAGCACCCCTGCCCTGCGTGAATTTACGGATGATGATGTTTTTGCCAAGAATAAACGTTTTGCATTCCCCAACGACCAGTTCTATTTAAAGACCGGCGCTGAAATGAGCCGGGTTTTTGAAGACCTGCCCGAAGCCATTGACAATACCAATGAAATTGTAGATAAGGTAGAGCTGCTGAATCTGAACAGGGATATCCTGCTGCCGCATTTTACCGTTCCCGTTAATTTTAAATCGCAGGATGAATACCTGGAAAGTTTAACCTGGGCCGGTGCAAAAGAACGCTATAAAATTTTAACACCGGAGGCCGAGGAAAGGTTGAAATTTGAACTGGGTGTTATTCATAAAATGGGCTTTGCCGGTTACTTTTTGATCGTAAGTGATTTTATCAAAGCGGGCCGCGATATGGGTGTATTCATTGGCCCGGGCCGCGGATCTGCCGCCGGCAGTGCCGTAGCCTATTGCATCGGCATCACCAACATCGATCCCATCAAATACAATTTACTGTTTGAAAGGTTCCTGAACCCCGAACGTAAAACCATGCCGGATATAGACACCGATTTTGATGATGAAGGCCGTCAGAAAGTATTGGATTATGTAGTGCAGAAATACGGCAAGAACCAGGTGGCCCAGATCATCACCTATGGCACCATGGCTGCCAAATCAAGCATAGCAGATGTGTCGAGGGTAATGGACCTGCCATTGGCAGAAAGCAGGGCGATCTCAAAACTGGTCCCGGAAAGGCCGGGCATAAACCTGAAGCGTTTATTGCATGCACCCTTTACGATCAAGGAAGCAAATGCTTCGGCAGGCTCAGCAGGTGAAAAATCGCTGGAAGAAAAAGAACAGTTACCGGCAGATGACATTGAAAATGTAAAAAAATTACGGGAGATCTATAAGGGAGATGACCTGCAAAGCAAAATTCTGCATGAAGCTGAGATACTGGAAGGTTCTGTAAGGAATACGGGCATACATGCATCGGCGATCATAATTGCACCAAAAGACCTCACCGAATTATTGCCCGTGGCCACTTCCAAAGAATCGGAACTCTGGCTTACGCAGATTGAAGGAAATTCCATCGAGGAGGCCGGGGTTATCAAGATGGACTTCCTGGGTTTAAAAACACTGAGTATTTTAAAAACAGCACTGCAACTCATCAAACAAAATCATGGGGTGGTCATCGATATTGATGCCATTCCACTGGATGATGAAAAGACATACAGGCTTTACCAGCAGGGCGATACCAACGGCACTTTCCAGTTTGAAAGTCCCGGCATGCAAAAACATTTGCGGGAACTTAAGCCCGATAAATTTGAGGACCTTATTGCAATGAACGCATTGTTCCGCCCGGGCCCGATGGCGTATATACCGGATTATATTGACCGCAAGCACGGCAAAAAACAGGTTGTATATGACCTGGCCGACATGGAAGAATATTTAAAGGAAACCTATGGCATTACGGTGTACCAGGAACAGGTAATGCTGCTTTCGCAAAAGCTGGGCGGGTTCAGCAAAGGGGATGCAGATATTTTGCGGAAGGCCATGGGTAAAAAACAAAAGGCTGTACTGGATAAAATGAAAGTGCAGTTTGTGGAAGGCGCCACTGCAAAAGGCCATGCAAAGGAAATACTGGAAAAGGTTTGGACAGACTGGGAAGCATTTGCCCAATATGCGTTCAATAAATCGCACTCCACCTGCTATGCTTTTGTTGCCTACCAAACAGCCTATTTAAAGGCACATTATCCAAGTGAATACATGGCTGCAGTTCTCAACCATGCAGGCAGCATTGATAAGATCACCTTCTTTATGGAAGAATGCAAGCGCATGGGATTAAAAGTGCTGGGGCCCGATATCAATGAGTCGCAGAATGGTTTTGCCGTAAATAAAAAAGGCGAGATCCGTTTTGGTTTCAGCGGCTTAAAAGGCGTGGGAGAAAATGCCATAATCAATATTATAGAAGAAAGGAACAAACACGGGCATTTTACATCCATTTACGACATGGCCAAACGTGTTAACCACCGGGCCGTGAATAAAAAATCGCTGGAGAGCCTGGTTTACTCAGGAGCCTTTGATTGTTTTAGTGATATCAGCAGGGCACAATATTTTTTCCAGGCTCCGGGCGATATGCAGGGGCTGGAAAAGATCCTGAAATTCGGTTCTGTTTACCAGGCACAAAATTCAAGCGCTTCCAATACCCTTTTTGGCGACCTGCAAATGCCGGATATTGTTCCTCCCAAATTGGCGGTTTGCGAACCCTGGCCGCGGGCTGTTCAGTTAGATTATGAAAAAGAGGTGACCGGTATGTTCATGAGCGGGCACCCGCTGGATAATTACAAATTTGAAATGAAGCATTATAACATTACTGCGCTTTCTGATTACAGTGAATTTAAGCTGGCAGTGAATATTCATCCCAACCCGGCAAAGAGTTTCAGGCTGGCAGGCCTGGTTGTTGATGCGCAGCAACGGCTTACCAAAAAAGGAAAGAATTATGCCGTGCTGACCATCGAGGATTACAGCGGTAAGGCCGAATTCATGCTTTGGAGCGAAGACTTTGTGAAGTATAATAATTATCTCGAAAAGGGCCTGATCGTGATGATTGAAGGCGCGTTCCGCAAACGCTATGACGGACAGTCCTACGAATTCAATATAAACAAATTACACCTGCTCGATACGGTTAAATCCACGCTGACCAAACAGGTGAACATTGAAGTGGAACCACAATTCCACAGTTAAGAAAAGGTTGACTTCAATGATTCCAATGTTAAGGCCACACCCG
>CAZBIK010000043.1:0-15603 GCA_964491955.1 uncultured Ferruginibacter sp. | reverse complement strand
GCTGTAATCTATTACATCATCCCGGAACTCGTTCAATATATCATTCCATGTTGCAGTGCGTTCCTCATGGGTATGTACCGGGTGCTCATAGATCCAGTGCTGGAATTTATCAATGATGGCGATCCAGGGAAAGATGGTGATCACCCTTTCAAGCTGGTGTGCTTTGGCTCTTTTCAGATCTGCTTCATCTGTAAAAAAAGTTTCCCATTCATCCATGCTCAAGAGTTCCATGGCCATACTGGCCACTTCGGCAATTTCCATGGGGTATTCCTTAAAACCACTCAATTCCAATGGATGCGCCAGGAAAGAATGAATAGCATGTCCGCCTTCGTGCAGCATGGTGGTAACATCATGCATCTGCCCGGCCGCATTCATAAAAATAAAGGGGGCACCGCTTTCTGCAAGCGGACAGTTATATCCGCCCGGGGCCTTGCCCTTGCGGCTTTCCAGGTCAAGGTGATTCAACTCCTGCATTTTTTTAAGGCATTCGCCAAAGAATGGACGCAGTTTGGTGAAACAGGCAATGGATTTTTCAATCAGCTCTTCAGGGGTTTTAAACGGCATTAATGGTTTTATGCCTGCGGGCTCAGCATCAATATCCCATGGGCGCAACGTATCCAGCCCGAGTTTCTCTTTTTTTTGCCGGTAGATGATATTCACCAGCGGCAATACATGTTGCTTAACCGCCTCATGAAATTTATAACAGTCTGCTGCGGTATAATCAAAACGGCCCAGTTCTTTAAAACGGTAATCGCGGTAGTTTTTAAATCCGGCATTTAAGGCTTCCCGGTTTCTTTTTTCAATAAGGCTGTCAAACAATTCATTCAACGCTTCCTTATCAACCAGTCTTCTTTCATTTATCTTCCGGTACACTTCTTCTCTCAATGCCCTGTCGGGATTTTCTAAAAATTTAGCGGCCTGTTGTAAAGTGTATTCTGTATCATTAACAGTCACCGTCATCTTCCCGGATATAACCCCGAACTGCTGCTGCATAACCGAAAGCTCTGCCTGGATGGGTATATTCTCTTCCCGGAACAGCTCAATACTCTTACGCATGCTGCGTAGGTAAGTGAAATACTTTTTCTCATCAAGTTCTTTTGCCAGGGGATGATTCACCAGTTTCTTATTGAGTGCATCAGCATAGGGCTGGATCCTGGGCTGTATCTCCATGCAGAAAAAGTTGAATGCTTCTTCCAGCGATTTATTCTCTGTATCACAGGTCATTTTTATCTGTCGCCAGCAGGCATCTTCATTTACCATAGCTTCCAGTTCGCTCTGGTCATGTAACCATTTTTCCAGGTCCGCTTTGGTATCTATATTTCTTTCCAGCAGGTCTTTAAAAAAAGGCTCCAGGCTTTGCCAGTCAGTTACTGTAAAATCTTTGGGAACAAAATGGCGGGGTAGTTTTTGTATGTCTGCGGTGTACATAGTCGTGAGTCGTGAGTTTTGAAATTCAAAAATCCTGCCGCTGTTGTTAAGCCTGGCAGGATTTTAAACAAATTAACTGTTGCCTTATTCCCCCTTTAGGGGGTTAGGGGGCTATGCCATCTTCCTCGGTGTATTTATTTTTTTTGCCGGGGCATTGTTTTTTACTGCTGCAGTTTTGGCTTCGGCAACCCTTGGCTTATTTTCCGGCACGCCCGCTTCAATATCCGGGTTCTCTGATAATTTTATCTCCACATTATTTGCCTTTAAAATTGAAAACCACTTCACCATCTTTTTCATATCGCTGGCATATACACGGCTGAAGTCCATTGCGGGATAAACTTTTTCAAAATATTTTTTAACCGCAGCCGCATCACTGTCTGCCGGTATTTTTTCTGTGCCGGCAGCCATTGCTGTAAAAACATCAACCAGGTTCACATTATCAGTTGTTGTAAAAACCTCGATACTCTCCAGGTGCGAAAACTGGTGAACCCGGGTACTTACAAATTTTGTGCTTTTATCTTCCAGTGATTTTACAACACCACCGTCGGCTTTTGAAGATAACAATTCAAACAATCCGGGTAAGCCGGTCACTGATACCAATTTACTGTATTCCATATACGTCGTTTATTTTTTAGGGCTGCAAGTTAATCCTAAAACGGCAATTTATCTATTTGGTAAAATGGTCAGCCGGCAAAAGGGCTTTGCCGTTCATACCTGATATGAACCACACTTACCGGGAATGGCCTTTTTTGAGCAAAAAGGCAGCTTTGAGCAACTGTTTTTTACCAATGTGTCGTCTAATAGGGCATACAAAAGAAAATTTATGCGTTTAAGATCAGTTTTATTAACAGTATTTTTTAATCTGGCCGTGTTAATTGGTTATAGCCAGGATATCTCACTAAAAGGAAAAGTAACCGATAAAGACGACAAATCGCCAATCGTTGGCGCAACTGTAAAACTTGTTTCTCTGAGAGATACAACACAAGTAAAACTGGTCATAACAGATAAGTCTGGAAATTTCGCTTTTAACAACCTCAACCCAAGCGGGTACAGGGTTTATATCAGTTTTACCGGGTACGAAAAGGTTGAACAGCGCATCAACCTGCAGGCAAGTAATAAAGAACCCATTCCATTTGCATTGGGAAAAGTTGCTACAGACCTGGGTGATGTAACTGTTGTAGCCAAGGCTGCCCCGGCAAGGCAAAAAGGGGATACAACCGAATTCAGTGCCAGCCAGTTTAAGGTAAACCCTGATGCTACAGCTGAAGACATGATAAAAAAACTTCCGGGGATTACGGTTGCGCGGGATGGTACGGTTACAGCCATGGGAGAACAGATCAGGAAAGTAACAGTTGACGGCAAGGATTTTTTTGGTGATGATGCAACGGCAGCCCTGAAAAACCTGCCTGCTGCGGTCATAGATAAGATACAGGTTTTTGACAGGCTTAGCGACGAAGCCCAGCTTACCGGCTTTGATGATGGCAATTCAGTGAAAACAGTAAACATTGTAACCAAATCCGGGGTTAAAAATGGCCAGTTCGGACGGGTATATGCCGGGTACGGAACGGACAGCAGGTATGCGGCAGGTGGCAATGTCAGTTTTTTTAAAGGCGACAGGCGGATATCCCTGGTAGGCAATTTTAATAATATCAACCAGCAAAATTTTGCATCGCAGGACCTGTTGGGAGTTACCAGCAGCGGTGGTGGCGGCCGTGGCGGCGGCGGAAGAGGTGGATTTGGCGGCGGTGGTGATTTTAATGTGGGACAATCGAACGGTATCAGTAAAACAAATGCTTTTGGGATCAACTTCAGTAATGTGTACCGGAAAAAATTAACGCTAACCGGTAGTTATTTTTTCAATAACAGTTCCAATAATAATGAGAGCCTGGTGAATACCCAAACCTTTAAAAACCCAAAAAACCTGTTCAGTACAGAAAAAAGCAATTCATTTACAAAGAATACCAATCACCGGCTCAACATGAGGCTGGAATATAAAATCGATTCATCCAATTCACTTTTTATCATACCCAATATCAGTTACCAGAAAAATAATTCATCCTCCTTTTCCAATTTCCAGTCTTACAGGGATGGCGGTGATTCAATCAGTAACTCGGTAGCCAACAGTATGGCCGACAGGACCGGTTACAACATCAGGAACACCATCATGTTCCGTCATGCCTTTGCAAAAAGGGGGCGCTCCCTCTCGTTGAGCTTTAATACAACTTTTACAAAAAATGATGGCGAATCGATCGTTGATGCCAGGTACCGTTTTTACGACAGCCTTGGTGTATTTACCAACGATTCCATACAAAACAGGCTAAGTGATAACCTTACGGATGGTTACACCATCGGGGGTAATATTTCATACACCGAACCGGTAGGTAAAAAAGGGCAACTGCAGTTTGAATACAGGCCGTCGGTACAAAAGAACAAGGCCAACCAGCAAACTTTTTCATACGACGGGCAGAAATATACCATGTTTGACACCATCCTTTCAAACCGTTTTGACAACACGGTTACAACAAACAATGCAGGCATCAGCTACCGACTTAATCAAAGCAGGGATGAACAGCTTTCTGTTGGTATCAATTTTCAACATTCAAAACTGGAAAGCCAGCGGGTCTTTCCAACAACTACATCTGTAGATCAGTCATTCACCAATATATTGCCCAATGCCATGTACCGGAAAAAACTCTCCGCCAATTCCAATATCCGTGTGTTTTACCGGGCATCCACCAATTTCCCGTCTGTAACACAACTGCAGGATGTGGTGAATCTAAGCAACCCGCTACGGGTAAGCAGCGGCAATCCCGAACTTAAACAGTCGTACACTCATTTCCTGTCAGGGCGGTATACGTACACAAATTCAAAAACAAGCCAGAGCTTTTTTGCGAACTTATTTTTGCAGACAGCCAGTGATTATATAACCAATGCAACTTTTATTCCTGACGCGGATTCTGTGATACAGCAAAACGTGGTTTTGAAAGCGGGTTCGCAATTAACCAAACCGGTTAACCTGGATGGTTATAAAACCCTGCGTACATTCTTTACTTACAGCATGCCATTGAAATTCATGAAAACTACCCTGAATTTTAATGCAGGTTTCAGTTATTCCAAATTACCGGGCATGGTAAATTATGAGAATACTTTTACCAATAACTATGTGTACAACGGCGGAATAGGCCTTGCCAGTAATATCAGTGAGTATATTGATTTTAATGTATCGTACACAGCTAATTTTAATGATTCAAGGACCAATACCACGAACAGCACCAACACAAAATTCGTTAATCAAAGTGTTGGCGCACAGGTAAACCTGCTGAATAAAAAAGGTTGGTTCCTGCAAAACGACATTTCGGGTAACAGTTACAGTGGATTATCCGGCGGCCTCAATCAGCGTTTTTGGTTATGGAATGCGGCGATCGGTAAAAAATTCCTGAAGAATAATGCAGGGGAGCTTAAGCTGTCTGTATTTGACCTGTTAAAACAAAATCAGAGTATTTCAAGAACAGTTAACAATTTGTATATCGAAGATGTACAGACACAGGTATTGCAGCAATATTTTATGCTCACCTTTACCTACAGCCTCAAAAATTTCGGCACAGCACCGGCAAGGAATAATTCAGAGAATTTCAGGGGAGGTATGGGTGGACCGGGAGGTGGAAACCGGCCATTTTAATTATATTTAGGGTTGACCTGATAAAAACAAATTTTGGATCAACCCGAATTAATAACACAACTGCAACTGGGCAATGAAACGGCTTTTGTAAAGCTCGTGGACGAATACCAGGATATGGTTTACAATACGGTCCTGGGTATTGTACAGCAGGCAGATGATGCAGATGATATCACGCAGGAGGTTTTTATACAGGTGTACCAGTCCATAAGTTCTTTTAAAGGCGATTCAAAAATTTCAACCTGGCTATACCGCATTGCAGTAAGCAAGGCGCTTGACCATGAAAAGAAGAAGAAACGTAAAAAGCGTTTTGGGTTTGTGCAAAGTTTATTTGGCGGCGATGGTGAAGAGCAGGCACAGCCGGTGGAATTTGATCACCCGGGTGTGCAGGCAGAAAAAAAAGAGAACGCTGCTGCCCTCTTCCGGGCGCTGAAACAGATACCGGAAAACCAGCGGATCGCTTTTACACTGCATAAACTGGAAGGCCAGAGTAACCGTGAAATTGCAGCGATCATGAACACCAGTATACAAGCCGTTGAATCATTGATGAGCAGGGCAAAGGCAAATTTAAAAAAGGAATTGAATGATTATTATCAAAAGAATATTTCGTAACCTTAAAAAGTTCCGTTATGAATAAGCAGGAAAAAATAAACAAATTAATTGACGATGCGCTGAACAGTGCAGATCATATTAACCGTGCAGTGGCAAAACCGTTTTTGCTTACGCGTATCCATGCCCGCATGCATAAAGGAAAAGAATCGGTATGGGAAAAGGCAGTATGGCTGATCGGCAGTCCTGCCGTGGCTTTTACAGGCCTTTGTTTGATCGTATTGGTAAACATCATGGTGGTTTTGGGAAATAAACCATCCACTGCCGATTATGCAGTGGAACGAAGTTCCCAGCAGCAGGTGGATGAATTTTCCTATACGGTAGCCACTATTTATGAAATTGATAATACCCAGCAAAATGATAAATGATCAAAACAGGAGCAAGGTCCTTATTACAATAATCGGGATATTGCTGGTAGCCAATATTGCCCTGGTATCTTTTTTCCTCTTGAAAAAAGACGGGGGAAAACCTGAAAAGCGCCCCGACCGTAAAACCATGATCGCCAAATTCCTGAAAGAGGAGATCGGGTTCAGTAGCCTCCAGTTGCAACAATATGATTCCCTGAGCACCGGGCATTCCGAAAGAATAAAAAACATGTTCGACAGTTTGCGCAGCAACAAGGACAAACAGTTTAAATTACTGGCCCTGGCCAATTTCAGTGATTCGGCCATGAACCATATTGCTGAACAATCGGGCGAAACACAAAAGATGATGGAACTGAAGATGTTCAATCATTTAAAAAAGATCCGCCTGCTTTGTACGCCGGAACAATTGCCTGCATTTGATTCGCTTTTTGTAAAGGTGCTGAACAGGAGAAACGGTGAAGCAAGAAAAAAACAGTCAGAAAAAAAATAATCACAAACCTCTAAATAAATATAAAATGAAAAAACAAATTGTATTGATGACAATGGCTGCCATGTTCAGCATAACGGCAGTAAATGCACAGGGCGGCGGCCAGCGCCAAACTCCGGAAGAAAGAACAAAGGCAACCATGGAAAAAATGGCGCCATTGAACCTGGATGCCGAAGCAAAAGCAAAAACAGAGGCCATTATTTCGGAATTTAACACGGCTTCACAAAAAGCGATGGGCGAATTGCGTGAGATCGGTGCCGACAGGGAAACTATGATGGCCAAACGCAAGGAACTGACTGATGCAAGGGACGGTAAATTGAAACTGGTTTTTACCGAAGCGCAAATGAAACAATGGAAAGACGAAATTGAACCTTCACTGAGGCCCCAAAGGCAAGGTGGCGGCGGAAACTAGCTTTAAAGGTGAATACGAACAAAAAGGTCCTGCAGTTTTGCAGGGCTTTTTTTATTTAAAAAATGCCCCGTGTTTAAACGGGGCACTACCTAAAAACCAAAACCTGTATAGCCAACTTACTTTATTAAATGATCCCTTTCCATCGCATTAAACCTGCGGCTCCCAGCACGGCTGCTCCCAGTAAAATAATTCCTGCCGGTGCTGTATCGTTGTTTTCCATATCATCCTTCACCAGCGGCAGCAAGGCTGAATAGCGGGCAGTTGCATTCATTGCTGATTCGTTCATTGTTGTTACATCATCCTGCCAGTTGTTGATATTGGTTCCGGTTAACCAGGTCAGTTCCATCAGTTCCCTTTTTCTTCTTTGTTTCAGATCCTGCAGGTATTTTTTTCCGGCTGCACAATTAAAATCACCACCCGCAGGATGTGTGATGATATACCGTGCCTGGTAGTTTTCAGTATTGGGTGTTACCTGGAACATCAGGTCCTGTGGAAATGACTTGCGGTTGTAACGGAAATGAAGCCTTGTAAAATGTACATTCCTGCTACCGTTATCCAGCTCTTCATCATCCACATCGCTGTAATCGGTCCAGTCTTTATTACCCAGCCACCAAACGCCGCTCTGTACCAGGTCCTGCTCGGTAGGCGGGTTGCCCACGCAGGGATCACATTTCATCGGGTTTACCGGCGTTACATTCCAGGAATATTCCAGGAAGGCAACGCTTTTATCTTCTTTGATCCATTGATTGGTGAACAGGTTTCCATAAAATGCGCCAAAATTCTTCTGCACGAACAGCGGTATTTTTTTATTGCTTGCAATATTTACATTCCGGTAATTGGTACTTTCGATACGGCCCTTTCTCGTTAACGCATAAACGATCAAATCCTGGTCGCCATCGGCATTGGCCATGCCCAGGCGGATGGGCAGCATGAATTTGGGCGAGTTAAAACTGATCTGTATGGGACGGAGAAAATTACTGTTCAGCTTTTGCTTTTCTTTTTCATTTACTTTAACCACGAAGAATTTGAGGTTGCTTTTTATGTATGGATCAAGCACTTCTTCTGCATGGGCTGGGATCTTATAACCGTTTGACACGAGCCAGGTTTTTAATCCGCTGCTTTCCCGGGCACTGAGGATCAGAATATCGTATTCACCAACAATGTATTGCGCTTCAATTTTTACAGATGTTCTTGCACCGGCAACTTTACCTGAGAGTGCTTTTTCTATATTGGAACCGGAGGGCATCATCATATCTTCCTTGTATTTTTTATAATCATTGCAGGGGTTTTCGTCATAATATTCCACCAGCCTGGGGGCACTGTAATCATTCAGTTTTTGAAATATGGACTGGTCCACCACTTTGATATCAGATTTACGCAATACAACAGGCACGGGTACCACCATGGCAAAGTCTTTGGTATCGCCGGTAAAATCGTTGTACATGGTGATTACATTTTTGTTGCCATCCCTGACATATATCACCTGGCTGGTCTTATTTTTAAGCGTACCGTCTGCCTTGCTTACATAAAAACCACAAAAGGAAAACAGTAAAGGCGAAACGGCCATAAAAGCAACAATAATTAATAGCTTCTTTTTCATAATTTATTTTTTGAGTTGAAGAATTACATGAAAGACCTGGAATAAACGGTATCCAGGAAATTTTTTTCCTCCGGCGTACAGGATTTGGCAGGAACCCATTCAAATTTTTTCGCTTTAAAAAATCTGTCCAGCAATGGAACCAGTGTCTGTGCAAGCACCAGCACAAAAATCGGGGCGCCGTTCATGAATTTAAAAGCGGACAAATAGAAGGCCACTGCTGCAACGGCTGCACTCCATAAGATCCTCGCTGTTTTATGGGCGGGAATGGTTTTGGGATCAGTTATCATAAAGAAAGAAAAGATCAGCAGGCTGCCTGTGCTTACGGACTGTATGAAATGATCCATGGGCCATTCCAGGTAAATGACCTGCCTTAAAAAGATAAGCCCTGCAAATGTGCCCAAAAAGGCAAGGCTTGTATCGAGTTTTTGTACACGGGTGGTCACAATAAATCCCAAACATAAAACCCCGAAAAAGATCACTGCATTACTGCCCCATTGCCCGGGACTTACCCAGGCGTTGCCCGTTAGCCAGATGGAAAGCACAATGCCCAGTGCAGATGGATTAAAAATATGCCTGCCGTTGATCCGTAAAATATATTTTGAAGCAATGGAAACAACTGCTGCAAAAACAGCAACACCCGGGTCATTTGTCTTTAATAATAAACTTAAACCAAATGAAGAAATGAATACAGAAGGGATACCGTTCTTTAGCCGGGGAACAAGCGGTATTGTTTTTTTTCCAATCAGCCATTCGCATGTAAACTGTGCTGCGAGGCTGGTTGTGAAATAGGTTGCATACAGCCAGTACTCATTATTCCAGTGTAATATAAAAATGCCATAGCATAAAAAAATACTTTGAAAAAGAATCTGGAAGTAACGGGCATCTTTGAATATTTGCAAAAGAAACATAACCGTTGAATTTGTGTATAGGATGAAAGGATTTATGGGATTACACATTTCAATTGTTAAAAAATGGTCAAGGAGCAAAAAATAAAGTTTTATGGAATTTATAAGAACCGGCATCGGTTCAACAAACATATCCGTGATAATAAAACAGGTAAAATGCAAATCATTAAACAGCCCGGCAGGTAATGGGGATAACCGGGAATCCGGGTGTCATTAATTAGCCTTTTTAAATGACAAGACGGGTATAAAAGCCAGCCTGAAGCTAATTATCACGTGAATTCAGCGAAATACAGGTTTATATTCAAAGAAAGCAATGCATGGATACAATTATTTATATTTACAGGCGTTGAATAACTTATAATTTTTGGATTAATTAATTTCCAGTTTATGAGATATCAAATTTTACCGGCCAGGTTGCTGATCCTTTCAGCGCTGGTCTATATCTTTTTTGGCTTACCGGGCTGTAAGCCGGTAAATAATGTTGACAGTAATGAAGGAAAAGATATGTACAGTGGACCGGAAATGCGTGCCCGGCTCGAGTATGAACGTACCAAAGACCCTGCCACAGGGCGTGTCCCGAGCGAAAGGTTAATGATCGCCATGGAACAAACCAGGTTATCAAAAATTGCTTTTCAAAACAATTCTCATTTGATCAGTGCTTTAAACTGGGTGGAACGTGGCCCAATAAGTGATGTGCCTGGCCCTTCAAACGGCAATACCAGGGCCAATAGCGGGATCGCTGCCGGCCGGGTAAGGGCCATTATGGTTGATTCAACCGATGCCACACGTAAAACTGTTTGGGTAGGTGGTGTGGATGGTGGATTGTGGAAAACCACAGATATCACGGTCTCACCTGCCAACTGGATACTGGTGAACGATTTTTTAAGCAACCTGGCTGTGGCCGATATTTGCCAGGACCCCAGGCCCGGTTTTCAGAATATCATGTATTTCTGCACCGGCGAATCCTATTATAATTTTGATGCGGTGCGTGGCAACGGGGTTTTTAAAAGTACAGATGGCGGTACAACCTGGAGCCACCTGGCCAGTACCAGCAGCTATGTAAATGGTACCCGCATCCGGTGCGATTACCAGGGAAATATTTACCTGGCTACCCGGGGAACCGGTTTACTCCGGTCTACAGCTGCCAGTGGCGGCGCTGCCTGGACAAATATCACACCAACGGGACTGCCTGCAGATATTTGCGACCTGGAAATAAGTTCCACCTCTGCAGCAGGAAGGCTGCATGTGGTAACCGGTATTTTTTCCACACAGGGCTACCGGTATACTGACATACCCGCCACCGTTACCTCTGCAACCTGGACCGCACCTGCAACTGCATTTCCATCTTATGTGATGCGTGCTGAAATAGCCTGCCTGGGTTCCACTTTATATGCACTGCCTGCAAATGCCAGTTACCAGGTTCCTACAATTTATAAATCAACTGATGGAGGAGCCAACTGGGCCGCCACAGCAGGACAACCAACTGCAGGCTGGGGTGCAGGCCAGGCCTGGTATAACCTTACCGTAGGTATCGATCCCTCCGATCCCAATAATTGTATCGTTGGAACGCTCGACACCTGGAAAACAACCAATGGCGGAACATCCTGGAGCCAGATCTCCACCTGGGTGGGCACAACACCGGTGAACCAGTATGTTCATGCTGATGTGCATAATATCACCTGGTTCGACGGTGGCAATAAATTGCTCTTTGGCTGCGATGGCGGTATACATTATTCTTCAGATAAAGGATCAACTATACGTGACCGTAATATCGGGCTGAGGATCAAACAGTTTTATTCCTGCGCCATACATCCTTCCACCACCAATTATTTTTTGGCAGGTGCGCAGGATAACGGGGTACACCAGTTCAGCAATGCCGGTTTGAGCAATACCATTGAAGTGACCGGGGGTGATGGCGGTTTCGTGGCCATCGACCAGGACCAGCCACAATACCAGTTTGGTTCTTATGTATTTAACCAATACCGCAGAAGCACCAATGGAGGAGCTACCTGGAGTGCGGTAAATTTAAATACAGGTACTGGGCAGTTCATCAATCCTTTTGATTATGACAATACAGCCAACATCATGTATTGCGGGGATGTGGCGGGTGCCTATCGCCGCTGGACCAATCCGCAAACAGGCGCTACAAGTGCAGTTGTAAATATCACCGGGCTTGGGGGCGGAGAAGTTTTGACGGTAAGTGTTTCGCCTTATACAACCAACCGGGTTTATTTTGGAACCGATAACGGTAGGGTTGTTATGGTGGACGGAGCCAATACGATCGCATCAGGTTCTGCGGGAACCAACCTGTCAACCGGCTTGCCAGCCGGTTCGGTATCCTGTATCAACATGGGAACCAGTGACCAAAACCTTATTGCCGTATATTCAAACTATGGTGTTAATAATGTCTGGATATCAACCAACGGCGGTACTTCCTGGACAGCATCAGACGGTAACCTACCGGATATGCCTGTACGCTGGGCCATGTTTTATCCCGGGGATGATACAAAGGCATATATCGCTACAGAGACCGGTGTTTGGGAAACCAGCCTGCTCAATGGCGCTTCAACCGTTTGGGAAGCAAACAATACTTTTCCGAGTGTGCGCACAGATATGATCAAATACCGTGCATCTGACCGTACCATTGCAGCAGCTACGCATGGCAGGGGATTATGGACCGCTGAAATTCCGCTGGTAACCACACCCGATGTACAATTCCAGTTTGCAACCGGGTCATCAACCGAAGCTACGGCATTTACCAGCGGTTGCAGGGGTTATACAGACTATACGGCGAATATGAATATACTGAATCCACCCACCGGTACAGCCACGGTAACCCTGTCGGTAACAGGCGGTACTGCTACGCAACTGGTGGATTATGCGATTACCACCAATGGTAATTTTGCAGCACCCAGCATGGATCTTACGTTTGCCAACGGAATGACCACACCACAATCTTTTACCATCAGGGTTTATGATGATGCGGCAGTGGAAACTCCCGAAACATTCACATTGGGTTATACCATTTCAGGCGCTACCAATGCACAGCCGGGCAGCAACAATCAAACATTTACCTACACCATAAATGATAATGATGCAGCTCCGCTTGTTTCATCAAATTTATCAGGCGGGGTTGGCCTTTATAACATCAACATAAACCAGCCATTCAGAAGTTCGCAATTTGATGCAAGGACCCAGGTTTTATATACCGCAGCAGAATTAACAGCACTCGGGTTTACCAGTGGCAATATCACATCGCTTGGTTTTAACGTGGTAACAAAAGGAAGTACACAACCTTTTAATGGTTTTACCATCAGGTTAAAGAATACCGCGACAGCAGCCCTTGCAGCAGGTGCTTTTGAAACCGGCAGTACTACTGTGTATTCAGCCAGTTATTCAACGGTTGCAGGTATGAATACGATACCCATCACACCATTCTTATGGGATGGCACATCCAACCTGCTGGTGGATATGTGCTTTGATAACACAACTGCTTCGGGCGATGACCTGATACAGGGCGCTACCAGTGCAGCCAATACATATTTCGACAGGCAAAGCACCAATGCAACACCTGGTTGTTCCATTGTAAATAGTGCGTTTGTGTTCGGTACATCGGCAAGGCCAATTATTACTTTTGGGATCACCACAGCGGGCAGCCCGGTTTCTACTGCTTTAAACAGTACAAAAAATATTTACCTGGGCCCCTTTGATGATGTATATGTTTACGATGGCTCAGGCAATATTATGGCAAGGATCAAAAACCTTACAGCCCATGATTATGGCTGTACAGAAGTTACCATTGACCGGGCAGGCAGTTCATCGGCCCAGTTCTGGAACCTTACCACATCACAATACCTGACTTCAAAATCATTTAAGGTAATACCCACCAATAATACGGCAGCGGGCAATTACGAGATCACTTTTTATTATACAGCAGCAGAAGTAAATGGCTGGATGGCTGCAACCGGGTTATCCTTTGCAGGTACCAATGTGGTGAAAGTGAGCAATGGATTTTATGTTCCGGATATTACACCGGCAACTCCGCATACCTTGTCTGTTTCATTTGTACCCGGTACCTCCGCAGCTTTTGGTGCCAACAGTACAATAACAGGTGCATTCACGGCGACCGGGTTTTCAGGATTTGCAGTTGGCACACCCGGCTTTGCCTTACCGGTAACCCTGCTCTCGTTTACCGGATATCAAAAAGACAAATATGGTATTTTGGAATGGAAAACCGGTGCTGAATATAATAACAAGGGTTTTGAGTTGGAGAAAAGTTATGACGGCACCCACTTTACCAAAATAGCTTATATCGCCGGTGCAGGAAATTCTTCACAGCCGCGGCAATATACATACCAGGATAAGATCAAACTCACCAATATACAGTACTACCGGTTAAAACAGGTGGATCTTGATCAGCGCTTTGTTTATTCCAACACCGTGGTGCTCAGGTCAAATGAAAGCGGTGAGCTGCAGCTTTTGAGTGTAACAAACCCTTTCTTTTCATCGGTCAATATGATGTTCAGTAAACCACCGGTTGGGATCATGCATATACGGCTTATCGACATGAATGGCCGGCAACTTTATTCCACTTCCAGGATGCCGGGTAATACCAGTATAGTGGAATTTGGTATCCCCGCAGTGTTGAGTTCCGGCAGTTATGTATTGCAGGTAGAAGCAGGAGGTCAACAGTTCTCTAAAATGATCGTGAAAAAATAAAGTACAAGATCTTTTTGTATAAGTCCCGCAAACCAGCGGGACTTTTTTTATGCCGCCTGTCATTTAAATCATACAGGTTGTTTTTTAATTTCATATTTTGATTCAGAGAAATATAAAAAATAATATACCCGGTAGCCAAAAGCCGGGTGAAGCTGAGGGATCTTTTAAAAAACAACAAGTTGGCCAATGAAATGATGGTTAATACAGTTACTAAATGACAGGCGGAAGAATAATCGTATGAATGAAGAAGCATATCTGCCAGTTGAAATGTCAACAGTAAAAGTTTATGAGAAAATTACTTTTCTGTTTTACGTGCTGTTTTTTCATGACTGCATTAACAGCACAAAAACTGCCCTGCAGTAAACCTGAATATCGCCAGTTTGATTTCTGGATCGGTGATTGGGAAGCATATGGGGTCAATGGAAAAAAGGCGGGCGACAGCAGGATCAGTTTAATACTTGACAGCTGTATCATTCTTGAAGAATGGACCAGTGCTTCGTTGCAGCAGGGCCTGCGTTATGCAGGCAAAAGCTTTAACACCTACAATAGTGCCACAAAGCAGTGGCAGCAGACCTGGGTGGATAATACCGGCGGATCAAATGAATACCTCCGGGGGAAATTTGAGAATAACCGGATCATTTTTTTTACAACCCCGTTTACATTCAGCAAAGATACCATGGCCATCCGTAAATTGACCTTTATCAACCTGGGTTCAGATAAGGTCAGGCAACATGGCGAGATCAGTAAAGACAATGGGAATACCTGGGTCACTGAATATGACCTGGAATACAGGAGAAAACGGATCAATCAATAATGAAAACAATAACGGCATACGGAATAAGGTTCATTTTGCTGTTACATGTGGCCGGCTGTAATGGCCATACGGAAGAAAAATATTTTACCGGGGAAATTGAATACAGGTACTCGTATGAAAGCAATGTGCTGAATACAGATTCATTGGCAAAAGAAAGGCCGGTAAAGGGCATTTTCAGGTATGACCTGGAAAACTACCAAAGCCGGTTCCAGGGAAAAGATACGTTTACGTATTACTATTCAGGTAGCCTGAATAAGGCTTTATCACAATCCGGGAACAGCGAAAATTATACATGTGAAGATTATGGGTTAGTTACCGATTCTGTAATAAGCTGGAAACTATACCCAGCCGGTGAAAAGGTTCTTGGACAGGTTTGCGATGTCCTTGAATTACAGAAAAAAAACTCTTTGGTATTGTATTATGTCAGCCGGTCCGAAAAAATTGCATCAGCTACATACCAGAAACATAAGGCCTACAACTGGGATGTGTATGGCGAAAAGTCAAATGGCGGCCTGATACTGAAAATGGAACACCGTTTTAAAGTATTTACCATGAAAGGAATTGCAACAAACCAGGTTAACCAGGAAA
>CAZBIK010000042.1:0-15659 GCA_964491955.1 uncultured Ferruginibacter sp. | reverse complement strand
TGGTTGATTTTTGCCCGGATGCCTCCCTTTTTTGCTGTTCATCCACGATGGGTTTAAAAGGCCCATATTTGTGTTGATTTTCTGTAAATGTATCTGTGTATGGCCCAAAGGGGTGGTCAACCGGTTTTTTTGAAATATCCGGCCAGTCTTTTGGCGTATTGATGTGCGGCCTGTTTTGCGAGATCACATAAGCCGCCACATCCCATGTTTCTTCATCTGATAATTGTGGATTCCGGTGTGTTACACCCAGCGGCATATTGTACTTGATGTATTTTGCAAAATTGCTGATGCGGTATAAACCTGCCCCATCATTAAAACTGTTATTGCCCCACAATGCCGGGTAGGTATATTCTGTTTTGTCTGCAGCTAAAACACCCTCACCATTTGCCTGGTGACAGCTCTGGCATTTGGTTGTATAAACAGTCATGCCTTTTGCAGGATCGGCAGCACGATCAAGCCAGGCAAGTTCCTTAAAACCTGAACCTTCTGCTTTCTTCCCTTTTTCTACATTTGATCCTACAAAATTAATATACGAAACAATGGCCTGCATCTCCCTGCTTTTTTTGTTTAATGCACGGCCGTTCAGGCTTCGTTCAAAACAATCGTTTACCCTTTTATAAATGTCTTCAACACTGCCGCTGCGTGCCCTGAATTTTGGATAGAGCGAAGCCACAGATCCATAGTTGTTGCCAAAAACGGCAGTGCCGGACTGCAGGTGGCAGTTCTGGCAATTCATACCATTACTCATCTTCATTACAGAACCATTGGGGCCCAGGTATTTTGCAGTATGGGTAATTAATTCTTTTCCATATTCCACCAGTTCTTTTTGTTTGGTATCAGTGATCGAATTGATATCAGGTGCTGTCCAGTAAACGGTTGCATCCGTTTTCACAGGTTCAGCTGCGGATGAGGCACCCGGCTGTTGTTTTTGTTCATCCGGTTTGCCGGGCTGGTTTGTATAAAATAAAATAAATGGTATGGCAACAATGCTGATCACCAATACTACGATCACCAGCAATAATTTGTTGATGACTGAAACAAGCCCCTCAGTTCTTTTATCCTCCTCTGGTGTGTTGTGCATAAGGAATCTTTTAAAAATTAATGAGGCAATTTATCCTTTACCAAACCATACAAAAAAGTACCGATAATGGCGAAGAGAAACACAATGATCATGGCAAAAAATCCATAACCTATATTGACAACCATTGGGCCCGGGCAGGCTCCGCTCAAAGCCCAGCCTAATCCAAATATGGTTCCTCCGATGAGGTAACGTATAATCGATCTTTCTTTTGGATAAAATGAGATGGGGTTGCCGTGAAAGTCCCTGATCTTAAATTTTTTGATCAATGCAACACCAATAACACCCAGCGTTACAGCCGTTCCAATGATGCCGTACATATGAAAGGCCTGGAAACGGAACATCTCCTGGATCCTGAACCATGAAATGGCTTCCGATTTTGCCATTACAATTCCAAAAACAATACCGAGTATAAGAAATTTTAAAAACTTCATCTGTTTAAAATATTAATGGGAGAATAAAAAATGTCATTACCAGTCCGCCTATAAAAAAACCCACGACTGCAATGAGAGAAGGCACCTGCAGGTCGGACAAACCACTGATGGCATGGCCGGATGTGCAGCCTCCTGCATACCTCGAACCAAAACCAACCATCAGCCCGCCCATGGCCAATATCCCGAAACCTTTTACAGAAAGAATAGCATCTAAACTAAAAAGTTCGGCGGGCTGTAACGAGGTGGGTGCTGCAATACCAAGTTTTGCCAGGTCATTGATCGTTTCTCCTGTTATCTGAACCGGCAGGTCAGTTGATAAAAACTGTTTTGCAATAAAACCGCCTACAATGGCCCCAACCAAAAAAACCAGGTTCCATATCTGTGTTTTCCATTTGAAATCAAAAAATTTGGCTTTTTTACCCAAACCTGCAGCTGCACAGATCGTTCTTAAATTGGAAGAAAAACCAAATGACTGTCCGAAGTACAAAAGAAAGAACATGATGCCTGCAATCATTGCACCGGAGAACCACCATGACCATGTTTGTGTTAACAATTCTCTCATAGTTTTATATTAATTATTTAACTGGAATGAAATAATGGGTTTGAATAAATGATTGATGAGCTTTTCCGTGGCACTGTGGTGAAATATCCCGCCTTTGCCGTGCGTACCGATACAGATTATATCCATATTGATCATCTGGTTAAAATGGATCACGCCATTCTCCACGTCCTTGTCGTTGATCACATGGCATTCATAATTTGCAATATTGTTCAGTGCCGCAAATTTTTTCATGTTGGCTTCAATGGCTGGCTTTTCGGCTTCCACATTACCGGATGTTATCTGCAGCAGGTGAAGTGTAGTGCCAAATGCACTGTTCAGTTTATGCATGAGCTTAAGATCTTCCGTTAACGGGTTACTGAAATTGTGGACCAGCAAAATATTTTTGATGACCAGGTCGGAGCGGTCGCACATCAGGGAAAGCAATGGTGTTTTTGACCTGCGTGCTATGATCTGTGTTTCGGAGCCGGAAAGTTTTTCCTTGATACCCCAGGCACCTTTTGTACCCATCACGATGATATCATAATGACCGGATTCTGAAAAATTCAAAATGGCATCGGTTACTTTTCCCAAAACCAGGTGCGTGTGGATATGGCTGCCATACAATGTTTTCAGGTTGGCCAGTTTACGTGCTGCTATGTCTTTCTGTGTGATCACATAGTTCACATCAATTTCACCGCAGGTCTGGATCTCACCGGCAGCATTCATGGTTACCGTATCCGGCACATCCAGCACATGCAGAAAATGAATCTCAATAGCTGTTTTTTCTTCCAGCTTTTTTACCATCAGGTAAGCAAACTCTGCCTGCACAGAGAAATCTGTGGGTATCAATATCTTTAAACTTTCCATATCTTATTAAATTACAGCTTTAAAACTATTTGCAATTAATATTCTGCCAGGCGCCTTTGTTCTCCACATTTTTGATGCCTGCCTGCTGAAGCATTTCCATGGCGACATCAGCACGGCTGCCGCTGCGGCAAACAACGATCACTTTGTCGTATCCTTTCAATGATTCTATTTTTTTATCCAGGTCCTGTAAAGGATAGTTAACACTGCAGCCTGCATGACCGTCATCTTCCCATTCCTCAACCGTTCTTACATCAACAATGATCGTTTTTGCAGTGACCGTTGTATCAATGGGGCTTGATCCGGTACTGCCTGATTCAGTATCGTTTACTGTGTTGTCATTGGATGTGTTCTCATTGTTTACACACGACAATAAACCAAACATCAGTATAACTGCAATAAGACCTGGTATTAGTTTTTTCATTGTACAAACTGGTTTACATGTTCCCAGGTGCCTCCGTTTACCACGTTGGTAAACCCGTTTTGCTCCAGGATTGTTTTAGCCTGGCCGCTCCTGTTTCCGCTGCGGCAAAATACAATAATGTTCTTCTTGTTTTTAAATTTTGCCAGTTGATGGGTCAGGCTGTCCAACGGAATATTTACTGATCCCTTTACATGGCCCGAATTAAACTCGCCGGGTGTTCTTACATCAACCAAAAAAGCGCCTTCTGCTATTGTGGCTTTCAGGTCTGTTTTTGAGCCACCACCGAATAACTGTTGTAAAATGTTCATGGTTATATTTTTTATTGTGTGAATTTTTTAATTACGCCAACCAGCCCTGCTTTTGGTACAACCCCGCTTTGCCGCCACAGGGGTTTCCCGTTCTTAAAAAGTATGAGCGTGGGTACACCCTGTACCTGGTATTCCTGTGCGGCCTGCGGGCTTTTGTCAACATCCACTTTTATGATGGCAACGGTATCACCAACTTCTTTTTTTACATCCTTTAGGATAGGTGCCATCATTTTGCACGGGCCGCACCACTCCGCAAAAAAATCCACCAGCACCGGTTTGTCTGAATTGATGATCTCGTTAAATGTCATGATTATTTTCTCCTTCTTTTATGATCTCTTTTTTGCTTTCTTTTTTAAACATGCCAAACAGCAATGATCCCATTAAAGCGCCATACAATGTACTGTTTACCGGTTTGGAGGTGATCATGCAAGTGCCAGATACACAACCCACCTGTTGCCAGTAGATATATCCTGCAATGGCACCAAGGGCTGCGCCGATAAAATACAGGGCATTATTTTTAAACCACTTCTTCATAGGTAATATCTTTAGTTGTTACCGGTTCTTTTTTGGGCGGGGCAGCACAACCTGCTGTGCCGCAACAGCCTATATTGAAAACAGGCATTGCGGTAAAAATGATGCCTGCAAAAGCAAACAACAGGTCTTTTGCCATGACGGCCTGCACCAATATCGCTACTCCCATTCCCAAGCGCAGGAAACGCATTAATGTCCAGTTAGAAAAAATTGTCTGTTTCATGTGTTTATTTATACTGCAAATGTAAAATCAGTTATGCGGAAATAAAGTAACAAAGGTTACATATGAATTAAGCCCCTGCAGGCCTTTGGATGCCTTGCTGGAACCGGCAAATCCCTGCCTATTTTTTTAAGAATGCAGAGTACATCCAAACCTGCTTTTCCTGCAGGCGGATATAATCGCTCATCAGGGCATTGGTACCTTCATCGCCGGCATCGGCTGCCAGTTCAAGTATCTCCCTTTGGAGTGAAATAACCGTTTTGAAAGAAGCCAGGACCTGTTCGACTGCCTTGTTTCCGTCTGAAACTTTTGCACTTTCGGTAATGGCAGAGATCTTATTGTACTGCGAATAATTATGTTCAGGTGTTGCCCCCAGCGTAAGGATACGTTCCGCAACTTCATCCACTTTCAGGAACAGGTCATTATATAACTCTTCAAACTTTACGTGCAATTCAAAGAACTTATCCCCTTTGATGTTCCAGTGAAAGCCCCGCATGTTTTGATAAAAAAGCGAATAGTTTGCCAGCAGCACATTGAGTTTTTTCGCCAGTTTTTCTGATTTGGCCTTATCCAGCCCGATCGCATTGGTATTTTTCATGATGCAATTTTTATGTTTAACAGGTATTCATTATATCTGAGGCCTTTCAAAAGGAGGTGCCCGGCATTTTCTTTAATTGCCGGGAACTGCTCCGGATTTTGGTGTAACAAAGTTAACTGTTATACCCTGCTTTTATCGTAACAAAGGTTACTTTTCATTAAGGCATAAATGAAGCGAATATAAATACATGGAACAATAGTTACAGCATAAGTAGAGCAGCTTTGCAGCTGCCCTACCTGTATACTTTATTATGCAGGATCAGAATGAATAATTAATGCCGATCATTACCATATCAGTTGTCATTTTGTAAGAAACATTGCTGCCGGGGATGGCGCCATATGGGTTATCCGGGCTTTTCATCATAGGGCTTAATAACGGGCCGCTGGTTAAACCATCGCTGGTACCGTGATGGTATACAGCGTTCAGGTTAAACCGTTCATTCAGTTCATACCCAAAACCAAGCTGGAATGCATGTTTAATAACTGCGGTTGCGGGTGTGGAAAAAAATGCCAGTTCAGTACTGATCGGGTTTGAACTATAGGTATAACCTGCTCTTATTGGAAATTTATTGATGCCTTTGTATTGAATACCTGCAGAAATGATGGAAATATTTTTCCAGCCGAACCCTGCTACGGCAGCTGTATTTGTCCAGCCTTTTTCTTTAAAGCCTTCGGTACCGGCATAATTTACAAAACGGTAATCCAGGGCTGCATCAATCTTATTCTTTGAGTAACCAATGCCTGCTGATATAATGGCCGGGTAGTTCATTTTAAATTTCACATTGGGTGCATTGCTGCCATCCAGGTAAGTATTCTCAAAATCAAAACTGCTGAATGATTGAGGTGATTTATAAGAGGCCCCCAATTTAATACCCATGCCTGAATTGTAAAATACGCCAACCTGTGCGCCAATGCCAAATGCAGTTCCCTTGTCACTAACCGGGTATCCACGTGTTGGGCTGGGTGAAGAGAGCGGGTTGGGTGCCAGTTTCAGCGATGCATAATTGAATGTGGGTGCCAGGCCTACAGACAACTGTTCCGTTACCTGGTAGGCATAGGTTAACCCCACCTGGAGCAACTGGTAATCAGATTGTATCCGACCAAAGCCGCCCATATTCTGCGGCATATTGATCGGGTTTGAATTACTTTCGGGAAAGGTTACCCCAAAACCACTGATGCCGAATGCAGAAACGCCGAAATGATGTTTACTGTTCTTTTTGCCCCAAACCATGGCCAGTGCAGGCATTACAGAAACACCCCGGTCGTCTTTTGTAACGCCGCTCATGGGGCCGCCCGGTGTGGGCACTGTAGAATACAGCACGGGTGAAGAAAAGAATAAACCGGCATTTGCCGAAATGATCCTTGAATCAAAAGCGGAAATCGCTGCCGGGTTCCATTGCAGTGCCCCGTTGATATCAACCGGCTGGGCGGTTGCCGCCCCACCCATCGACATATTAACAGCACCAATTCCCTGCATGATATGCCCGGCCTGTGCCATTACCATAAAAGGTAAAAAACCTAAACCTAATGTGACCAATAACTTTTTCATAATTGTAGTTTTTAAACTGCAATGACTGCAGTATGTAAATAATTTTTTTGCTCATTTTTCAAACCGCTGCAACTGTTGCCCGGGTTTCATCATTACAAAAAACCTACATACGCCATGAAGAAGTTTTTGATAATGTGTTTTTAAGATCTTAAAATTTTTGCTAACCATTTGCTGCAGCCATTTGAATGTAAAGTGCACTGATCAAACGAACAGCATGTGCACACCTTCGCCCTGGCTATGCATATAAAAATCGCCAACGGTAATTACATCATTCACCCCTTCGTACAGGTCTTCTTTTTTGTAATGGAACATATCCATGGCCAGTTTACAGGCCCAAAGTTTAACGCCTGATGCCGTCATGATATCCAAAAACTCATGTACATCCGGCATATCAATTTTTTCCATTTCCTTTTTCATCATGGAACTGGCCAGTGCTTCCATACCCGGCAAACCGCCCAGCATGGTGGGCATGTGCATCGCAGGGTTACCGACAGTTGCCACGTGCAGGTGTTCCAGTTTCTTTTTATGCACGGCTTCCAGGCCGAAAAATGTAAAGAATATTTCTGCGTCTATCCCTTCCATACGGGCCCCGTTGGCCAATACAAAAGCGGCGTATACATTTTCCAATGTTCCTTTTGACAGGATGATCATCATCTTTTTAATAGCTCCGTTATGTTCACTCATAATTGACAAATTTTAATTGGTTATATACAACTGGCGGGTTTGGGTATGCCGGCAATTTTGGTTGCGGTTTTTAATGGTGCGTTTGGAAATAACTGGTAGAACTCTTTGATATCAGTTATGCCGCTTTTACCAATACGCCTGATGCTGAGCGCTACCTGGTTCTTTTGTTCATTTTGCAGATACTTTAATATTTCCCAGTGTCTTGCACTTAAAGGAATGTTTGCTTCTGTTGCAAGGGCTTCACCAACTTTTTCATCCCATTGGCTAAAATCTGTTAAGTATCCTTCTTCATTTACGGTAATGGTCTTACCTGCTATTGTCTTTTCCATGATATGTTTTTTTATGTTTAAAATTTAATTGTAATTTTTTCCGCTCTCCGACATGGTCGCCGATACAAAGGGTATATGCGTTCCCTTTAGTAATACATTCCAGTAGATCCACCGGAAAGCCAGTTTGCCCATATGGTTCATCCTGCTTTCTTTCAACAGGCGCAATGGCCCAACTCCGGGGAAAGGAAAACTTCCTTCAACCGGCTCATGTGTATAATTAAAATCTATGAGGAGGGCTTTACCGTTACCGGTTTCTATAAAACAGTTGGCATGGCCGTCAAATTCTTCTTTTAAAGGTTCGCCATGTATAAACCGTAAAATGTTATCCGTTAATATTTCTGCCTCAAAGTGTGCAACAGATCCTGCTTTGGAAGCGGGAATATTGCTGGCATCGCCCAAAACAAAGATATTGGCATGATCCTTTGACTGGAGCGTGGCTTTATGGGTAGGTACATAATTCAGGTCATCGCCTATACCAGACCTGGCGATCAGTTCATCACCTTTGTTGGTGGGAACGGTTACCAGCAGGTCAAATGGTATGGCCCTGCCACCATAATCCACAATCTCCTTTTTTTCATTATCCACATGTTCAATGGCAAAATCAGGTTCAATATGGATCCCCTTTTCTTCCAGTAAATGTTCCAGTGTTTCGGTGGCCTTTGGTTTGGTAAACGCGCCGCTTAACGGGGTAACATAAGTGATCTCCACTTTATCCCGCATATCCTTGTGTTTAAAGAATGAATCAGCTAAAAATGCAAATTCAAGTGGTGCCACCGGGCATTTGATGGGCATTTCGGTGATGTGCACAACCAGTTTTCCGCCGGTCCATTTTCTCAGTTTATTGCGTAAGGCCAGTGCACCTTCGAAAGTGTAAAAATCAAAAACAGATTTTTGCCATTGCGCCCCTTTCATGCCTTCAATTTCTTCAGGTGCGATCTTGGCTCCGGTAGCGATGATCAACAGATCATAGGCCAGATCAATTCCACCCTCCAGCTGAATTTTATTTTCAGCCGGCACTATGCGGTTAATGTTGCTTTTGATCAACTGCACACCTTTTGGAATAAAATCCTCTATCTTTTTGATAATGTCTTTGGGTTTATAAATATCAAAAGGCAGGAAAAGGTAACCGGGCTGGTAATGATGTTCTGTCTTTTCATCGATAATGGTTATCTGCCAGGCGGGTTTTTTTAAATGATGCATGAGGTGATTGGCCATCATGGTACCTGCTGTTCCGGCTCCGAGTATTACTAAATTTTTCATTTGTTATTATTTTTATATTGACTGATTACGGTGTAAAATTAAACCCGGGTACTGCCCTGAATAATGATGTAAACACTGATGTAGCCTGATTTTTATTATGCACCAATATGATTCTTGCCCAAAACAGCAGTTGTGCTGCTGTTATGTAATAATTGTTACACTATTTAAAATTTTGATTGATTAAACTTGCAGTTTGTGCGAAGATTTCAGGCTAATAATGAGGAGTTGACTTGCCGGAAAATTAATGTAGTGAAGATCCGGGTACTGGCAGGAAAGCTTTGGTTTACCGAGCCGGGCTATAACAATTCAAACCAGCCAAAAGTGCCGCCGCAAAGATAGGAAGCCCGGATAAATCCAATTTTCTTCAACATTTCAGCACCCTTTGCCGACCTGCCTCCGCCTTTTCCACAGGCAGTAATTATTATATTATTTTTTGAGAGTTCTTTAGCCCGGCCTTCCAGATTGGGTAAAGGAATATTGATGGCTCCAGGGATATGCAATGCGGCATATTCATCCGGGTTTCTTACATCGATGAGGGTAAGTTGTTCTGTTGCCAGTGCCCGTAATGCCCTGAGATCTTCAATGGCAAAGCACGCTTGAGTCTCCTGGTCCTGCATATTGTTTCTTTTTATGTGTTATCCAGTCCCATATTTTTAAAGCACCACCGGTCCTGCATTTCATCCGGTATTGAATGATCATTGATGAAGCGAATGTAAGCAGCCCGATAAAAATAATGGCGGCATTGATACTGACAAGGTCTGCGATGATGCCGGTGAGGATGGCGCCAATGGCATATCCCAGGTCTCTCCACAACCTGAAAATTCCAATGCTTTTTGCCCGGTCAAGCGGGTGTGTATTTTCTGCAACGGTTGCCAGGAATGTCGGGTACACCATGGCGGTACCCCAGCCCAGGATGGAAGACAACAGTACAAAATGAACCATGCTGTTTGCAAATACCAACACGACCAGGGCAATGGCCTGTAACAGCATGCCGATATAGAGCATATCTTTTTTACAGAATTTATCAGCCATTTTACCCGTAAACAATTGCCCGATGCCCCACACGGCCGGGTAAATTGCAGTAATAATTCCTATTTCACCGAGCGTAAAACCTTTTGAGGCAAGCAGGATGGGAAAGATGCCCCAGGCCATGCCGTCATTCAGGTTGTTGATCAATCCCGCCTGTGTTACCGAGCCCAGGTTCTTATTTTTCCAGCTGGTATCCCGGAAAATATTTTTCAATCTTGGTATGGTGTTATTGATGGTTTCTATGGCAACATGATGTTTGGTATCTTTTATAAAAAAGATAGTGCCGGCCAATCCCAAAAAAACCAATACGATGCCTATATAAAAAGGATAAGGTCTTATCCCGTATTCGCTGGCAATCCACCCGGTTAAAAAAGCAACGAGTGCAACAGCGATGTATCCTGCAAATTCATTCAGCCCCATGGCAAAACCCCGTTGTTTTTCACCTACCAGGTCAATTTTCATTACAACTGTAGATGACCAGGTTAAACCCTGGTTGATCCCAAGCAGCACATTGGCTGCAATGATCCAGTTCCAGCTGGGGGCAAACATTAAAATAAATGGGATGGGGATACCGATGATCCAGCCTGCAACCAGTAATTTTTTTCTGCCGAATTTATTGGCCAGTGTGCCTGTATAATAATTGGTGATGGCTTTTACGATACCGAAAACAATGATAAATGAAAGCACGGCTGTTTTAGCAGCAATGGCAAATTCTTTTTCTGCGATCTGCGGAAGAATGGATCGTTCCAGTCCAACCATACCACCTACAAAGCCGTTGATGATCACCAACAGGGCAAACTGTTTCCAGTTCTCTTGTAAACCTAATTGAACTTGTTTCATATCAGCCTCAAAGTTGGCTGTTAAAAACGGCTAAACGGTTAACATAAGATAAATAATTACCGGTGCCCGCGGATGCGGCTGAGACTAACCTGGGTGATGCCTAAATAAGAGGCCACATACTTAAGCGGTACCCGTTTTATTACACCTGGCGCTTCATGTAGTAAGGCTTTGTATCTTTCTTCGGCCGAATGAAACTGCATCCCTTCAACCCGGTTCACGGTATCCACATAAGCAGCTTCAAATATTTTCCGGAACAGCCTTTCAATTTCATGAAAACGGTCGTAGAGCCCGAATAATGCGGATGCATTGATGCTAACAATTTCCGCATCTTCCAGTACCTGGATGCCTTTCCTGCTGGGTTTTCCTGTTAACAGGCTTTCCACACGGGCTATGATATTGTTTTCAAAAAAGAAATTCTCGGTTATATCTATCCCATCCTTTAAATAATAAATACGGGCCACTCCTTTATTGATAAAATAGATGGTTTTGCAGGTTTGGCCGAAGGATTGAAGATCGTTGTTCTTTTTTATGTTGATGATACTGCTTATTTCAGAAATGGCTTCTTCAGCATCTTTGGAAAGCGGATTGAATTGCCTGAAATATTGAAAAAGTTGTTGCATGGTGTAGGCGGGTTTTATGCAGGTACAACAAGTTAAAAAACAGGTACCCGCTTTTCCCCTTATTGCACAATATTACAGTAAATCCCGGAAGGTCCGCGACGTAATAAAAAGAATCAATGAGTTGCTGAATGGTAAACCGTTTACCCTTTTTTTGCAGGGCATGTATTTAAACCCACCAGTGTATACAGCGGGCAAAAACTGACCAGGCTAGTCACTACAAAAACCCCTCCCAATACAAGCAATACAATACCTAATGTACCGGTAACAGTATTGGTAAAATATAAAACTGCAAAGACCACAGCCAGTAACAGGCGTATAATACGGTCTGTGTTACCCATATTCTTTTTCATATTGATTAATTTAAAAGGAAAGTTAAACAATTGCCGGTAATACCAATGTAACTTTTGTAACAAAATGGATTGCAGGATCAAACCGGAAATCAGTTAATGACCATTACAAGAATCCAGATGAGCAACACACAGATCAAACATACGACCAGTAATTTCAGCCATGTTGATTGCTTTTTCATGATGTTGATCACCTGTTTATGAATAAAAAATGGAATTGGCTATCCCTGTTTTTTTCTTTTCAGATAAACCCTGATGATACTCCCGTTTGCGCTGCTTTCCTCCCCGGTGTTTTCAAAGAAAATATTTTCTGCACTGCTGTTGATACCGCCAACGATGTAACCAATCAGTATATCTTCATTTTCCGGTAAACCGGCATCCACAATTCCTTCCCTGTACAATTTAACATCCGGCATAAATATAAATTCGGCAGCTGCACCCAAATAGCCCGGCATTTGAATGGGCAAATAAATTTCCTGCACCTGTTCAATATTTCTGATAATAACGCTGATGGTTTTGGTAAAAGGCACATCCTTATTTTCAAATATTTTACCTGCACTGTCAGTAAAATACCTGGCAATGCCACCAAAAAATATGGAATACATTGTTCCCGTTACCCGGTCATACATGGGCAATACCGCATTGTGATAATGGCTGTATCTCTGATCAAAACTGTTATTCACTGCATAAGTTCCACCTTTTATATCCACAAAATTGGTGAACGGGATATCTTCCTTGTATTGAAATACACCTGAAAACATGGTAAAGCCCAATTCATCATTTTTAAATACCTGCGGCACCAGGTTATAATCCCTGCGGTGCAGGTTAACCGTATCTTTTAAGGCTGAATAATTTTTAACCAGCGGTAGGCCCTGGTCAAATTCAATGACAAACTTCCTGATCTCATTGGTATATTGCTGCGTAAATCCGGGACCATGATCTGGGCCATGGGGATTATACCTGCCATCAAATCTTTGTCCGCCGGCGAGTAAAAAAGTATCGGCTATTTTAGCAAGCCTGCCACCGGTTACTGCAATCCGTTCGTCCCTGGCCTGCACTATATATTTTCCCAGGGGCTTTCCATTAATAACCGACTGGATCAATTCATCAACCTGTAAAACAGCCAGGTACGGATAAGTAATATGATCATCTGCTGTATTGCTGTATCCATATCCTCCTGCCAGGATCAGCCTGTTATCTGACTGGATAAATTCCATATTGGTGCTTTGCAGTTGTTCCTGTATGGCTACTGGTAATTTATCCAATGATCTTTTCCAGACCTGCTTTTTTACCGGATCAACAACATAGATGTTTTTGTTTTGCCCATCCTCATCAAAGGTAGCCCAGGGCTGCCTGCGGTGAAGACCGTCTTTGCGGCCACCAACCAGCAGCCATTTTCCCTGCCCTGTTGCATAGGCATAGGATTGTAAAGCCGGAAGGCCCTTTATTTCCATCACGTCAAGCCGAAGGTCAAAAGGAAATTCAGTTGATTTGTTTTGGGCACCTGCCATCAACAATAAAAAATGTAAGGAAAGGGTGATTGAAAAATATTTTGTCATGGCTATTTTTTAAAAGAAATGCCGGACTGAAAGATCCGGCATGGTTAACTGTATTTTATTCTCCTGCTTTTACTGGCACCAGTAAATTTTCTTCTATGATCTTTTTAAGAACATGTTTGGGTAAAGCGCCCGGCTGCATTACAGGTTCACCCGCGGCATCAATGAAAAGCAGGGTTGGTATACTTTGAATACCAAACAGTACAGATAAATTCTGTTCTGTATCGGTATTCACTTTATAGATAACGATCCTGCCTTCATATTCATTGGATAGTTCTTCCAGCACCGGGGCCACCATTTTACAGGGGCCGCACCAGTCGGCATAAAAATCGATGATGGCCGGTAAAGTTCCCTGGTATTTCCAGTCGGTTACGGTTTCGTAATCAAACACTTTTTCTTTAAAATCGGATGTGGTCATTTGTATGGTTGCCATGGTATTTTTAATTTTTGTAAAGGTAGAAATGTTGTGAAGAGGTAAACGTAACTTTTGTTACTGTTCCCCGAATGATTTCTTTTGCTGCTGCAGGTGCCATGTAAAAAAAAGGCAGCCTTTCAGCTGCCATGGGTTTTCTTTTGTACACTAAGAAATCTTAATTACCTGTATTTATGCTTTCATTACTTTGCTCTGGCAAATATAATCCGTTCTGGGTACCGCGGTATTACTGATCGCCTTGAAGCCACCTTCGACCTCCGTAAAATTCCTGTATCCGCGGGCCTGCAGGATAGACGCTGCGATCATACTCCGGTAACCGCCGGCACAATGAATGTAAAAATGTTCCCCGGGGTTAATATCTTTTATCCAGTCATTGATAAAAGCGAGTGGTTTGTTGTATGCTTCATCAACATGCTCAGCTGCATATTCGGTTTCCTTGCGGATATCGATCACTTTATCTTCACCGATCTTTACTTCTTTGGCAAATTGATCTGCAGTGATCCTGTCGATCACATCTGCTTCCTTGCCTGCTGCCAGCCATGCTGCAAAACCACCCTGTAAATGCCCGATCAAATGATCAAATCCAACACGGCTTAAACGGGTTACGGATTCTTCTTCTTTGCCCGGGTCAGTAACCAGCAATAAAGGTTGTTTTACATCAACGATCAGTGCGCCAACCCAGGGTGCAAAATCGCCGTCCAGGCCAATGCTCACGGATTGTGGAATAAAGCCTTTATAAAATTCAGTATTGGTACGGGTATCCAGGATCAGCGCTTCGGTATTTTCAGCCGCTGCTTCAAATTCATCCGGTGTTAATGCACGCATCCCGTTGTTAAATACAGTTTCAAAACTTTCAATCCCTTTTTTATTCATCGCCACATTCATACCAAAATAGCCGGGAGGAGCCTGTAAACCTTCGGTAACGGCTTTTACAAAAGCTTCCTTATTGGGCTGATTCAATGCATAATTCATTTTCTTTTGATTGCCCAGGGTATCCACGGTTTCCTTCATCATATTCTTACCACAGGCACTACCGGCGCCATGTGCAGGATATACGATCACGTCATCGGCCAGCGGCATTATTTTATTATTTAAACTTTCATATAAAATACCGGCCAGGTCCTCCATGGTCATGTCTGCTGCTTTTTGGGCAAGGTCGGGACGGCCCACATCACCTAAAAACAAGGTATCACCGCTGAAAATGCAATGATCTTTCCCGGTCTCATCTTTTAGCAGGAAAGTTGTACTTTCCATGGTATGGCCGGGTGTGTGCAGCACTTTAATGGTTACCCCGCCGATTTTAAATTCCTCCCCGTCTTTTGCGGAAATAAATTCAAACTCAGGTTTGGCATTGGGGCCGTAAACGATCGCAGCACCGGTTTTCTTTGCCAGGTCTACATGGCCTGATACGAAATCAGCATGGAAATGGGTTTCGAAAATGTACTTCAGTTTAACTCCGTCTTTCTGCAACCGCTCTAAATAAGGCTGTGTTTCACGAAGCGGGTCAATAATCGCTGCTTCGCCGTTGCTGGTAATGTAATAGGCACCCTGTGCAAGGCACCCGGTATAGATCTGTTCAATGTTCATGGTATAATTTTTTTAAATTTTATAATGCAAATATCCTGCGTGTTTTTAATTGATATGGTAACATAAGTTGCATTCGGCAGCCTGTGTTACTTTGGTTACTTTCGTTTGCGGGTTCACATTTTTGTAAAGGTCCCGACGGCTTGCAGCCTTCAGGCCCGGCACCACTGTTAAAAATAAATAAAAAAGCCCGGGCTTTATACCCGGGCTGCAAATTTAAACAAATAAAAAACTACAACATCGTTGTTGGGCAAACATAAGCCGACCTGGGTACTGATGTTTTGGCTATTTCTGTAAACCCGCCAATTACATCTGTAAAATTATCCCATCCGCGTTGCTTTAATATAGAAGCGGCCATCATACTGCGGTAACCGCCGGCACAATGCAAAACAAAGGGCCTGCTTTTGGGAAACTCCGCCAAATTTCCATTT
>CAZBIK010000041.1:0-15825 GCA_964491955.1 uncultured Ferruginibacter sp. | reverse complement strand
ATACAGCGTTGCTGCATTGAACTTCTCTTATGTATTCCCAACTGGAAGCGGAATAAGCCGTATTCCTTTATCTAATACTTATCGTTTTGGTTTAGTATTTGAAATGCCAGGAAAATAAAATCATTTTTTTCATGTAAAAAAAGCGTCAAGCCTGTGGCTCGACGCTTTTTTGTTTTTATAATCAAACAAAAAATTCGGATATTTACCGCATAAAACAAGCCATGTCATTTAGAATCGGATCAGGTGTGGATTATCACCAGTTAATTGTTGGCAGGGATCTGTGGATCGGGGGTGTTAAAATACCACATCATATGGGTGCCATGGGTCACAGTGATGCAGATGTATTGTTACATGCCATCTGCGATGCCATGCTGGGTGCACTTGCTTTGGGAGATATTGGTGTTCATTTCCCGGATACAAACCCTGAATATAAAGACATTGACAGTAAAATTTTACTTAAAAAATGCTTTGACCTTATTGATGCCAGGGGATATAAGGTCATTAATATTGACAGTACGCTATGCCTCCAGGCGCCTAAAATAAAACCTTATATACCTTTTATGCAGCAAACCATTGCTGAAATTGTGCAGATCACAACAGGAGATATTTCAGTTAAAGCAACTACAACAGAACAATTGGGGTTTATCGGGCGGGGAGAAGGGCTGAAAGCATATGCAACCGTTTTACTGGGTACAAAATAAAAAAACTGATTTTTTGAAAAGATATATACTCATTTCCTGGTTTTTATTAAGCATATCTAATGTTTTTGCTCAAAAGCAGGCCAATACCTGGTATTTCGGAAACCGCGTTGGGCTTGATTTCAATCAAAATCCCCCGCTGCCTTTATTTAACGGAAGCATCAATTCATTTGAAGGCTCTTCCACTATGAATGATAACAACGGTAGATTGCTCTTTTATACCAATGGCCTGTATGTACAAAACAGGAAGCATGAAACCATGTTGAACGGCACCGGCTTACAGGGAGAATTGAGCAGTACCAATAACACCGTAATTGTGCCCATGCCGGGTAATGACAGCATCTATTATTTATTTACCATTGGTTCAGCAGCAATCGACCCGTCAATTTTGCATTACAACGTCATTGATATGCGGGGGGACGGTGGTTTTGGTGAAGTTGTAGTAAAGAATGCAGTGGTTGAGAACGATGTACTCGAAAAATTAGCCGCAATCAGGCATTGCAACAAGCGGGATGTGTGGATCGTGATCCAGAAATGGAATACCGACCAATATTACAGTTATTTACTCACCTCTACGGGTTTGAATCCTGTTCCTGTTATCAGCAGTACAGGCCTGGTTTTAACCGGTCAGCCAATCAATGCTATCGGGACTCTTAAATTTTCCATCAAAGGTGATAAGCTGATTGCCTGTCACGCTTTTGATAATGACATCGTTCAGCTCATGGATTTTGATAATCAGACAGGAATCATATCCAACCCGGTTGAATTTAAACCGAATACACCACCGCATGACTTGGGTTTCCCGGGAGTATATGGCGCCGAGTTCTCACCGGATGGCAGGTTGGTCTATATCTCAACAAGGAATTCCCTGGCTGAACCATGCAACCTTTACCAGTTCGACATCACATCAAATAATGCTGCCACAATTCTGGCTACAAAACAGTTCATATCGCAGGGGCAGGCCCTGTATGCTTTACAATTAGGCCCCGATCAAAAGATCTATGTGGCCAGGGGTGATACGGTAACCTATTTAGCTGCAATTGATAATCCCAATGTATATGGTCCGGGATGTAATTTCATACTCAATAAAATAAATTTTTTAGGTAAAAATACGGTACAGTTTGGCTTGCCCACATTTATGCAAAGCTATTTTGACAGTGCTTCAAATCCATATGATTTCAGCAGAACAGGAAATTGCCTGGACCTGGATGTCACATTTACGATCAACCGGCTGAACGGGATCGATTCAGTTAAATGGAATTTCGGTGATGGACAACAATCACAGTTATTACAGCCAACAAATACGTACGCAGCACCCGGTTTTTATGATGTAAACCTGGTCGTTTATAAAGTTGACTGCTCCGGTTTAAATGATACCGTTACCCGTAGAATATGGATCGCTGATACGGATAAATTTTTAAGGGACGATACATCCAGTTGCAGTACGGTGGCATTGGAGATCGGGGTTGAAGAAATTTTCGGGGTCAATTATTTATGGAATACGGGTTCTAACTTACCTAAGATCACCACAACCGGTTTTGGAGATTACTGGCTCGAAATGGAACAGAATGGCTGTAAGATCAGGGATACCATCAGCGTTTCACAGGTACCAAAGCCAATTGTAGGTCTTGGACCAGATACAACCATCTGCAGGTATAAGCCTGTAGTATTAAGAACAGCCAGTTCAAACTATGACAGTTATTTATGGAGTACAGGTGAAACCACCCCTTCCATTTTAGTGAACCAGACAGGTACATATTCCGTTACCGTTTCACAAAATTCATGTGAGGCAACAGACAGCATCCGGGTTTCACCCGGTGATTGCGATGTGTATATTCCTTCGGCATTTACACCCAACGGTGATAACATCAATGAAAAATTTGGTGTTATTGATTTGGTTGCCGTTCAATATTTCTCTTTACAGATCTATAACAAATGGGGACAATTGATCTTTACCAGTAACGATATTGCCAGAAAATGGGACGGAACCTACAAAGGAAAGCAGTCACCCAACGGTGCATACATCTGGATGATGACCTATGTGAACCGGAGCGGCAGAAAATTTTATGAGCAGGGTACCGTGATGCTTATCCGGTAAAAAATATCACTTAATCAACCTTCCTGCCGTATTTCCTTTTTACATTGTGTAACTTTGCCCGCATGCAAACAGTCTGTGTTAATATTATAAACAGGTCTTCCAATCCAATGCCAGCTTATGCAACAGCCGGATCCTCCGGGATGGATATCAGGGCCAGCCTGGATGAACCGGTCATTTTACAACCATTGGAACGTTCATTGATCCCCACCGGTTTATTTATAGAATTACCGGACGGGTATGAGGCACAGGTAAGGCCCAGGAGCGGCCTGGCCATCAGGCAGGGAATTACCTGTTTAAATTCACCCGGAACCGTGGATGCAGATTACCGGGGAGAACTTAAAGTGATACTGATCAACCTCAGCAATGAACAACAGGTGATCAGTCATGGCGACCGGATTGCCCAGATCATCATTGCAAAAACTGAAAAAGCAGCATTGGTCCCTGTTGAACAATTAAATGAATCGGTAAGGGGTGAAGGTGGTTTTGGCCATACCGGTACCATATAACAAGATGAACAAGCCAAACATAATGAATTATACCAGCACACTCTTTTTTGTAATAGTTCTGATCTTTTCGGTATCCGGATGTAAAACGGTAAAGCAGATCAACAAAGCCATTTCTCCAAAAGATTCTTCGGCCGTAATTATCATAGATCAATCTAAAGTTGATTCATTGCTGATGATCCGGCAAACCATTGAAAACATGAACCGGAATTATATCGACTTTAAAACCTTTAATGCCAAGATCAAAGTTGATTACCAGGATAACAAAGGCAGGCAGCCTGATGTAACGGCGATCGTCAGGATCATTAAAGACAGTACCATCTGGATATCTCTGACCGCTTCTTTTTTGAATATTGAAATTTACCGGGTACTCATCACCCGGGATAGTGTTATTTTGCTGAATAAGCAGGATAAAGAAGTTCAATACCGCTCGCTGGATTATTTACAGGAAGTAACAGAAATTCCGTTTGATTATAAAACACTGCAGGACCTGCTGATCGGTAACCCGGTCTTTGTTGACAGCAATATTGTCTATTATAAAAAAACCGATAACCAGATCCTTTTCTCCATGGCAGGCGTTTATTTTAAACACCTGCTTACACTTTCTTCGGCCAATTATTATTTAACCCACAGCAAACTGGATGATGTGGATATTACCAGGAGCCGTACTGCTGACCTGACCTATGCCGATTATGAAAATAAAACAGGGTTCAATTTTTCAACGTACCGCGAAATAACGGTCTCAGAGAAAAATAAACTTGATATCCGGCTTAACTTTAAACAGTATGAGTTTAACAAAGAATTATCAGTTTCTTTTCACATCCCCAAAAATTATACAAGCAGGTAAGCGTTATTTGTATTACCCGGCAACGGTGGCGCTTACATTTTATTTTTATTGCAATTTGAATTGTATTTTTGAATTACTTAATTTCCGGTATGATTAAACTGATCTTTAATATTTTCCTGCTCACTGTACTTGTTTTTTCAGTACAGGCACAGGATACCCGTGAAGAACTTGAAAAACAACGGGCACAATTGAAAAAAGAAATGGAGCAGACACAGAAACTGCTCAACAGCAATAAAACGAAGACCAGGCAAAACCTGGTGCAGTGGAAACTCATCAATGATAAACTGAACCTGCAGAACAGGCTCATAGACAATATCAGCAAGGACATCAATATCCTGGATAATAATATCTACACCAACCAGCGGGAGATCACCCGCTACAATAAACTGCTGGATACCCTGAAGGAAGAATATGCCAAAAGCATGGTATATGCCTATAAGAACAGGAACAATTATGATTTCCTGAGTTTTATTTTTTCAGCAGCCAGTTTTAATGATGCCATCAGGCGGGTGGCTTATTTAAAATACTACAGAACATACCGTGAAAAGCAGGGTGAAAATATTATCCGTACACAGGAGTTGCGTAAGCAACGGTTAAATGAACTGGGCAGCATCAAGGAAAAGAAAAGTGAAGTGCTTAAAATAAAGGATAAAGAGGTTACTGTGCTGGCAGTTCAAAAAAGTGAAAAGGACCGGATCGTGAATGAACTGAAAAAGGAAGGTAAACAACTGAATGACCAGCTTTCGGCCTATAAAAAGCAAAATGCAAAAGTTGAAAGGGCCATTGCCGCTGCCATCAGTAAAGCCAGGGATGATGCCCGGAAAGCGGCCATCAAAAAAGCAAAGGAAAATACGGCTGTAACCAAAGAGAATACTTCCGGCAATGCAGAAACGAAATCCGCTGTGGCTGCAACAAAAAAAGCAGAGGCCTACAAGGCACCTGAAAGTGTTTTGCTGAATGCCGGCAATATTGCATTGAATGAAAATTTTATCAAAAACAGGGGACAGCTTCCCTGGCCGGTTGATAAAGGGGTAACCATTATGCATTTTGGCAGGAACCAGTTGCCAAGCGGCAGAACCATTGATGTAACCGGTGTAACCGTTGCAACAGAGATCGGCAGCAATGTAAAATCTGTTTTTGACGGGGTGGTTTCCAAGATCGTATTCATAGAAGACATGCAGGTGGTCATCATCCAGCACGGTAAATATTTCAGTACGTACAGCAATTTGGGCAGTGTATCCGTTAAGACCGGTGACAATGTTAAGACCGGGCAGGTGATCGGAAAAGCTGCAGCCAACCTGGACGGTATTGGCGCCATTGATTTTTATATCAATGATGAAAAGAATAATATCGATCCTGAGAAATGGCTCAAAAGGTGACCTATCAGATCACTTTTTTATACAGCGCTTCATACAGCGGCACAATATTCTCGATGCCGAATTTTTTTGCCTGGGCCAGGGCATTGGATTTAAATTGCTGCAAAGTGGCCTGGTCCTTTAAAATGAGCAATGCATTTTTACTCATGTCTTCCACGTCGCCTACATCACTCATATAACCACTGTACCCATTGATATTTATTTCGGGAAGGCCTCCTGCATTGGTTGAGATCACCGGTACCGAAGCTGCCATCGCTTCCAGCGCCGCCAACCCAAAACTTTCATATTCACTGGTCAGTAAAAACAGGTCAGCGATGGGTAATATATCTTCCATCTGTTCCTGTTTACCCAGAAATTTGATCGCATTGTGCGATTCACATTTTCGGGCACTGGCTTCAATATGGGTCCTTTCCGGCCCATCGCCCAGCAGCAACAGGGTGGCAGGCATTTTTTCCTGGATCAGTAAAAAAGTGGCAACCACATCCTCCACCCGTTTTACTTTTCTGAAATTGGAAGCATGTACAATGATCTTTTCGCCATTGGGCGATATCAGTTTCCGGAAAGCATCAACGGGTTTTCTGTGAAAACGCTGTACATCCACGAAATTGTGAATCACTTCAATTTCCTTATCTATATTGAAATTTTTATACGTTTCTTCTTTGAGGTTATGTGAAACAGCAGTCAATATATCGCTTTCATCCATGGAAAAGGTTACTACCGGGCTATAGGTCTTGTCGCGGCCTACCAGGGTGATGTCTGTTCCGTGCAACGTGGTAATCACGGGGATCCTGATCCCCTGTTTGGCGAGTATTTGTTTGGCCATATACGCCGCTGCTGCATGCGGGATGGCATAATGCACGTGGAGCAATTCCACATCATTATTTAAAATAACATCTACCATGGTACTGGCCAGTGCGGTTTCGTAGGGCGGGTAATCAAAAAGCGGGTAGGTTGGCACCCTCACCTCGTGGTAAAAGATATTGGCATGAAAACCGCTCAGCCGCACCGGTTGCTGGTAGGTTATGAAATGAATATTGTGGCCCTTATCGGCCAGTGCCTTACCCAGTTCGGTTGCCAATACGCCGCTACCGCCAAAAGTAGGGTAACAAACAATGCCTATATTCATAAGAAGCCGTTTATTAAAAATTGATAAAGATGCAATTTACCGAAATATATTTCACTGTTCAATCCATTCATGTATTCGGTTTAAATATGTAAGTTTGTTCATAAACTTTACCTATGTTCAGAAGCTTTGTATCCGCATTGTTGTTTTTCATATTCACCGGGTTTACCGGATCTGCCCAGCCAGGAGATTCTGTAATGATCAGGAAAATTGCAGATGAGATCCTGCTGAACGGTAAGGGGATGAATGATCTCTATACTTTATGTAAGACAGTGGGGCACCGCTTAAGCGGCAGTACCGGTATGTACAAGGCCGAGGCCTGGGGCCTTAAAGCCCTGCAGGAGGCCGGAGCCGAAAAAACCTGGCTGCAGGAATGCCTTGTGCCACACTGGGTGCGGGGCCAAAAAGAATTTGCAGGTTACCGTACTCAAAAGCGAAGTGCTGACCCCGCGTTTGATATTGTTGCCCTTGGCAATGCCGTTGGAACCGGCGACCAGGGGGTTTTGGCCCCTGTAATAGAAGTGAAAAATTTTGCAGAACTGGATCAGAGAAAAGATGAAGTGAAAGGAAAAATTGTTTTTTACAATTACCCGTTCAATAAAACTTTGTTGAGGAGCGCTTATGGCGATGCGGTAAAATACCGCAGCAACGGGGCTTCAGCGGCTGCAAAATACGGTGCAGTGGCAGTTATCGTTCGTTCTGTAACAGGCGCCATGGATGATCACCCGCATACCGGTGCCCTGAGGTACAATGATACATTGCCAAAGATACCGGCTGTAGCCATAAGTACGAAAGGCGCTGAAAAACTGAGTGCTTTGATCAAAGGAGCCTATAAAAACGAAAATTTATTCATCCGGACAAACTGCATGATGTTGCCGGATACCATCGGGCATAACGTGATCGGGGAGATCAGGGGTTCTGAATTCCCGGATGAAATAATAACCGTTGGCGGGCACCTCGACAGCTGGGACCAGGGAGAAGGCGCCCATGATGACGGGACCGGCATTGTTCAGAGCATTGAAGTATTGAGGGTGTTGAAAACAATAGGTTATAAACCAAAACGTACTATCCGGATCGTTTTATTTGCCAATGAAGAAAACGGCCTGCGCGGCGGCAACAAATATGCCGGGGAAGCAAAATTGAAAAATGAAAAACATGTGATGGCCATGGAAAGTGATGGTGGTGCAGAATATCCCCGTGGGTTCAGTTGCGGAATGACCAAAGCGCAGTTTGAAAAAGTTCAGGGTTGGGCAAAATACTTTGAGCAATTTGATGCATCAAAATTTTCGTTTTCTGAAGGCGGTGGCGGAGGTGCTGACATTGGCCCGCTGCAAACCATGTTTAAAACGCCGCAATTCGGGTTAAGCACAACCGGGCAAAGGTATTTTGATGTACACCATGCTGCATCGGATGTGTATGAAAAAGTGCACGCCCAGGAATTGAATTTAGGAAGCGTTGTAATGGCAACAATGGTTTACCTTGTAGATAAGTATGGTTTATAATAATTTACTGAAATAAAAAGTATCATGAGTGATGTAACATTTAATGAGGTTGCCGGGTCGCAGCCAAAAAAGAAAAGTGGTTTCCGGAAATTTTTAAGATGGCTCGTTTTTATTATTTTGGTTTGCCTGGCCGTTGGATTCTGGTGGAAATATTATTTTGTTTTTGGCGAAGGGGTAAAATCGGGCGAATTAAATTATGTGGTTAAAAAAGGGAATCTTTTTAAGACCTACGAGGGAAAACTTATCCAGTCGGGTATCCGTTCCAAATCACCGGGAGCGATCAGTTCTTATGAATTTGAATTTTCGGTAGCTGACGACAGCATTGCCAACATTTTGATGAACAACAGCGGCAGTTATTTTGACCTGCATTACAAGGAGTATAAGGGAACGCTGCCCTGGCGGGGTTTTAGCCCTTATATAGTTGACAAGATCATCAGCATGAAAGCTGTGGAACGTTAAATACCTGCATACAATAAAAATATTGCCGGCTTTTTATGTAAGTCGGTTTTTTCCTGCCGCCAACCGGCAATGGTCTTTGTTTTTATACTTTCATTGGCTCCGGTCAATTCAGCCGCTATGCAGAGTTTGGTTGCAGGCCTGCATGTTTTCAATACCGTTTCCAGCAACTGGTTGTTCCGGTAAGGTGTTTCTATGAATACCTGGGTACTGTTTTTCTTTTGAGAATTTGTTTCCAATGCCGTAATTGCTTTGTTGCGTTCAAGGTTATCAATGGGTAAGTATCCAACAAATTCAAACTGCTGCCCGTTCATGCCGCTGGCCATCAGGGCAAGCAGGATAGAACTCGGGCCTACCAGTGGTTTAACGGTTACATTCATTTCCTGCGCAGCAGCAACAAGGACCTGTCCCGGATCTGCAATGCCGGGGCAACCCGCTTCGCTGATGATGGCAATATTTTTTCCTTCATGGATCTTTTGCCTGAACATATTGACCAGTTCAGTTTCTGCTTTGTGAATGGTGAACCATTCATAGTCATCGATCACGATGTCTTTACTCATGGCCTTTAAAAACCGCCTTGCTGTTCTTTCATTTTCTGCAAATATGACCCGGCAGTTTTTTACCGCCTCCAGGATATATGGCGGAATGGTTTCAGTTGCCTTTTCTTCCAGTACAGTGGGAATAAGATAAACCTGTGCGTTCATAATTATAAATTAACCTTGCCGGCTGCATTGATCAATCCTTCGTTCCTGGCCTTGTATAAACTGATGGTGGCAGCAATGACCGCATAACTGGGTGCCAGTAACCATCCCAGTATGGGGATAAAATGCATCATGTAAAAAACCATGCCGTTGCCGATGGCCAGGCCTTTGTGCCGCCCGATGAAGCTGATGCTTTGCGATGTGGACAGTTTATTCCGTTCGCAGCTGTAATCCAGCATGGAAAATCCAAGGTAATAACATTCAACCAGTAAGGCCAGCAATGGGGTAACCCACCCGATCAGCGGAATAAATGATAAAATTAAAATAGAGACCGTGTAAACTGTTTGCCAGAGCATGTTTCGCAGGGCCAGCCTGATGCCGCGCATGATATCCTTCGCCAGTTGTTTTAAATTGAAAGGGTAATCTTTTCCTTCCATGATGGAGGCTGTTTTTTCACTCAGGTAGGCAAATAAAGGCGAACCGATGATCAGGAACAGGTATTTGAACAGCGAAAAGTAGAATAAGAGGAGTACCAGGTTCAGGATGATCTGGCCAAAAATGAGTAAAAAACTCAGCCAGCTGTTCTGCATTTTTACCATCCACTCGGCCACACCCGATTTTTGCAGCATGAATTCGATGGCGCTGTTGCTGGAGACCACAAACAGGTAAATACCGAGGCAAAAAAGGACAGCATAAATAAAACCGGGTATCAAAATCCATTTCCACAACCGGTGCTTAATGATAAAGCGGTGGGTCTGGTAATAGGCCTGGAAGGATGTGATGATCTCTTTAAGCATGTATTATTTCAATTGCAGTATGTTGTATTTTAGCTTTAAAGTTAATACTATAATGAAGAAGTTGCCTGTACAATTTTATAAAGGCCCTGATGTGGTTTTGATAGCCAGGGAATTGATCGGGAAAATTATTGTAACCTGTTTTAACGGAGAGTACACATCGGGCAGAATTGTTGAAACAGAAGCCTATATCGGGCTCACCGACAGGGCATCCCATTCATTTGGCGGCAAACGTACTGCCCGCAATGAACACATGTATGCGGCGCCCGGAACTGCGTATGTGTACATCTGTTATGGCATGCACCATTTATTCAACGTGGTAACCAATGCAAAGGATATTCCCGATGCTGTCCTGATCAGGGCATTGGAACCCCTGGCCGGAATAAACATCATGCTGGAACGGACCGGTAAAAGTAAACCGGACAACAGTTTAACCAGGGGGCCCGGCAATGCTGCAAAAGCACTGGGTATTTCAAAAAAACATTCCGGTATTCATTTGACCGCACCTGAATTATATATTGCTGAAGACGGATTTAAAATAACCGGTACAAGTATAGGAACGAGCCGGCGTATCGGTGTTGAAAGTTCGGGTGATGCAGCGCTAAAACCTTATCGTTTTTATGTGAAGGGCAATAAGTTTGTAAGCAGTTATCCCAATAAATAAGCAGGGGGTCATCAAAAAAATCCCCCGTTGCAGGGCAATGGGGGTAATGTATTTATACAATAAAAATTAAAACTTGGGACAGGGAATACCCTGGTAATCCGGTGGCCTTTTAATAAAGATGACCGAAAATTCAGATCCACCACGAGAAGCAGTAGCCGCTTTTAAACTGGAAATATTGAAATCGTAACTCACACCGATCCGTAAACCGCCAAACTCCAGTCCCACATATGGAACGATGGCATCATTCAGCCTTACCCAGCTACCCAGGTATATGGCACTTGGTTTTTCTGCATCCTGGCTTAAGTTGGCTGCAATGGCTGCACCCAAAGTGGTTTCGCTGGCTTTATTCTGCATTTGATGAATAACAGATGCATGCAGGGTGAACAGGTCTGAAAGGGGTAATGAACCGCCTCCGTGTAATGAAATGCGCCCGGCCAGGTACCAGTTCTTATCCTTAAAACCAACCTTTGGGCGGTTGATATGATACATGGATGCACCCAGGTAAAAATTATTTTCCCCGTTGGTAGATCCGGAATATAATAAACCGGCATTGATGTCAAAATAACTTTGGTTATTGCCGTTGGTAATGATATCAGAAGTAGTGCCTGTGAAACCGTTCTGTGTCAGCATATCTTCAAAAGTAAGTTTGCTTACATCAAGGCTCAGGCTTGAATAGGTTGCCTGGAAACCTGCACCAATGGTGCTGTAACCGTTCTCATCCAATGCCTTGTGGTACGATGCGGAAACAGAACCATAATTCAGCTTGAGGATATTGTTTGCACTGGCATCAGTTAAACCGGAAATGCCCACCCCGAAAACATCCTTTTCGGGTATCTTGCTTTTCAGGATCGGAAAATCCAGGGAAGCACTGGTTGTTACATAAGCCTTTGGTATTGAAGGCCATTGGTCACGGTGATTGGCCGCTAAACGCCATGTGCCGCTAAACTTTCCGGTAAATGCGGGGTTTAGTGTTAACGGTGAGGCAAAAAACTGCGAAAAATGCGGGTCCTGGGCTTTTACCAACTGGCTTGCAAACAGGGCACAGATACAAACGATTAATTTTCTCATTTTCTATATAATGTTCAGAACAATAAAGATAGGCATTTACAGTAAAAAGCTGCATAGAATAATTTCGGATGCGGGAATTTGGTCTCTAAAATCCTGAAAAGAAAGGCAGTATAATAAAAAATTGAAATCCATTTTGTTGAAATTGGCCATAAATGCCCACTAAGCAGGCATCCCCGATGGTTCTTACCCCTGAAGTTTTGCACCGAATGCCAGGTCACCGGCATCTCCCAGGCCGGGCACGATATATCCTTTAGCTGTAATTTCATCATCTATGCCGGCGCACCATATCGTGGCTTTTGGGAAAGCCCTGGTTACATACTCAATACCCACAGTACAGGCTATGGCACAAACGATATGCAGTTCTTTAATAGCGCCTTCTGCTTTTAAAAATTCAATGGATTTTACCAGGGATGACCCGGTTGCGATCATGGGGTCGCTGATGATCACGGTGCGGTTTTCAATTTCGGGGCAACTCATGTATTCCATATGAATGTCAAAACTGCCATCCGGGTTGTGTTTGCGGTAAGCACTGATGAAAGCATTGTCGGCCTTATCAAAATAATTAAGCAACCCGGTATGCATAGCCAGCCCGGCCCTTAATATGGTGGCCAAAACGGGTTGCTGCGCCAACACCATGCATTTGCTGATACCCAGTGGAGTAGTGACCTCTTTTTCTTTCCAGACCATTATTTTGCTGATCTCGTAGCCAATCACTTCTGCAATGCGTTCCAGGTTTCTCCTGAAACGCATACGGTCCTGCTGTACTTCGGTATCCCTTAATTCGCTGACCCAATTGCTGATCAATGAATGTTTTTCGCTGAGATTGACTACCATTTTCCTGATTTAAATTTATTTTTCCAAACACCCGCCTGTTGCGCCTTTAACAAAACTAAAATAAAAAAAACAAGCGCATGATTTTATTTTAACAAATGATTTCACAAAAATGTACTTTTATTGCATGCTAAATTGAGATCAATGAAAAAGACCTTACCGGCTTTATTGCTGCTGTGCTTTGTTTTTGCCGCCTGTAACACTGATACAGATGCAGGTGAAACAAAAGAAAAGGATAAATACGAGCAAACCAAAGAAAGCCTGGAACAAACCGAAAAAAAGAACCCCAGGCGTTTTTTGAGTGTTATTGGTAATGACCGGAAAAACCTGATCGGCCAAAGGGTGATAAAAGGTACCGTGAGTAATACTGCAACTGTAGCCAGTTATAAGGATGTGGATATTGAACTTTCTTTTTTCAGTAAAACCGGGGCCCTGCTCGAAAAAGACCATGAAGTGATCTATGAGACCATTGCACCGGGCAGCAGCACCCATTTTAAAACAAAATATTTTGCACCCAAAGGCACGGATAGTGTAGCGATGAAAATTGTAGCTGCAAAAACAGAATAGGCATTATTGAAGCAGCGAAAAACCATCGCCGTCAAACAAACCCAGGTCGCTCAGTTTTAAATGGGGTATTACCAGTAATGCCATAAAAGATAAGGTCATGAAAGGGGCAGCCAGTGTTGAACCCATCTCATCCTTTACCATTTTATCAATGTCCGTATAAGCCGCTGCCACTTTGTATCCATCTTCATTGCTCATTAACCCGGCAACCGGTAAACCCAGCACCATTTCTTTTTGGCCGCATACTGCACTTATTCCTCCTCTTTCTTTAATAACACCGTTCACGGCTTTTAGTAAACTTTCATCATCCACGCCAACAGCAACTATATTATGGCTGTCGTGTGCAACGGAAGAGGCAATGGCACCCTGTTTAATGCCAAAATTTTTAATGAATGCTTTGGCAACGGGTGCATTTTTATACCGGTTCACCACTACTATTTTTAAGATATCTGCAGATACATCAGCTTCATAAAAGCCATTTTTTACGATCGGGTTGCATATGATCTTATTGGTGATCAGTTGCCCGTCGAGTGCCTCAATGGCATAAACGGTTTCTCCCGGTGCTGAAACAGGAAAGGTAAAATCATCAATGCTTTTTTCAGCACAATCAAAATTATTTAAAAGCTGTGATGGGTGGCCAACGATCAATGACCGGCCATTTTCTGCAACCACTTCTCCGTTGATATAGGTTTGTAATACTTTAAATTTTACCAGGTCTTCTATTACAATAAGATCTGCGGCATCACCTTCTTTCAATGATCCAATATTCATTTTATAATGCCGCACCGGGTTTATACAGGCGGCTTGCAGTACTTTAAATACATCAATACCGGCGGCTACGGCCCTGGCACAAAGTTGATTGATGTGCCCTTCGGCCAGGCTGTCGGGGTGTTTGTCATCGCTGCAAAACATCATCATTTCGTAATGGTCATGCATTAGCCCGATCAGCGCATCAAAATTTTTGGCGGCACTTCCTTCCCTTACGAGGATCTTCATGCCATATGTTAATTTGTCGAGCGCTTCTGCTGCCGTAAAACATTCATGGTCGGTACTGATACCGGCATCAATGTATTTTTTTGCATCAACGCCCCTGAGTCCCGGGGCATGGCCATCAACAGGCTTGCCGTATTTTTTTGCAGATGCAATTTTTTTGTACACTTCCTCATCTCCATGCAACACACCCGGAAAATTCATCATCTCACTCAGGTAATGGATATCTTCATTTTGCAGTAGTGCATCTACATCTGCCGAAAGTAAAGCAGCGCCTGCTGTTTCAAAAATGGTGGCAGGCACACAGCTTGGTGCGCCAAAATGAAATTTGAAAGGAACCGTCTTTCCGTTGCTGATCATGAATTCAACTCCATCCATTCCGCATACGTTGGCAATTTCATGCGGATCGCTGATGGTGCCCACCGTGCCATGCACCACAGCCAGTTTTGCAAATTCAGCAGGTACCAGCATGGAACTTTCAATATGAACATGGCTGTCGATAAAACCGGGTAAGAGAAAGTTGTCCGTTAATCGTTGTCCGTTGTCCGTTGGGAGCTCTTCTAAGGAAACAATCTTTCCATTTGCCACAGAAACCTCTCCGTAAAAAATATTTTTTGCCAGAATATCAACAATATTTCCCTGTATTTTGAAACTGTTCATCATTCAATGATTTGATACCGGATCTGGATAGTATGAAAGGTTTAAGGTACAGGATAAATAGGAACGAAAAAAAATAATGCAGTATATTTTTGTCATATATTTACAGCCTAAAAAAAATAAAAAAATGAAAAATTTAATCATCTTCGGTTTCTTTATCCTTTCACTTGTTTTTGTCCAGTTTGCACAGGCACAAACGGTGGACGAAATAGTAGATAAATATATTGCTGCTTTGGGGGGCAAAGAAAAACTGCTGGCCCTGAATTCAGTAAAAATGGATGGCAATGTGAATGTACAGGGTTATGATGTGAATATCATTACTACCAAACTGCACATGAAAGGGTTAAGAAATGATATTGTTGTTGCGGGCGTTGAAAATTACCAGATCGTTACTCCGGAAAAGGGTATCATTTTCATGCCGGTCCAGGGGATGTCATCACCAACCGATATGCCAGAAGACCAGTTAAAAGCTTCACAACTGCAGCTGGATGTGCAGAGTTCCCTGCTAAACTATAAAGAAAAGGGCACCACTGTTGAGCTGCTTGGATCTGAAATGCTTAATGGTGTGGATAATCATAAGCTGAAACTTACCTTTAAGAACGGCATCGTGAGCAATTATTTTATTGGCAAAAATGATTACCGGCTTAATAAAACATCCAGCAAAAGAAATATCAATGGTACAGAAACGGATATGGAGACCACGTATACCAATTATAAGCAAAATGCCGGCGGATACTGGTTTGCCTATAACAGCACCAACATGCAGGGTGAAATGGTTTACGATAAAATCGAGACCAATGTTCCCGTAGATGAAAATATATTCAAGTAAAATATTTGCAACAATACCCGATCAACCAATGAAAATTTAATTCCGCCGGTCATATGTAAACAGGCGGATCAAAAAATATTGATCTTTTGAAAACCCGGTTTTAACAACCGGGTTTTTTATCTAA
>CAZBIK010000040.1:0-15894 GCA_964491955.1 uncultured Ferruginibacter sp. | reverse complement strand
TTTTCTTTTTTCATAAAAGCTAATGCCACAAAAAAAGAAATTATTATAACGCCCGTTCCAAACAGAACAATAAAATAGGATAGTTTCAAATTATCATTTTTCCCTACAATACTACTCATATATTTCAAAAAATTTCAGGGAAAATCCCGCTATTTCCTGTTGTTTTTCTCTTGTGTACAGCAACATTTTTAAAGGTTGGCAGCCAGGGTTTTTATCCAGGATTTGACATAAAAAAATCCCGGAAGCTTTGTTACCTTCCGGGATAATATACATGGCCAATGCCATTTTTCGTTTTAATCGATATTTTTTACTTCGTTTCATCAGGTGGCCGTTTGCCCCTTTTATAAATGATCAACCCGTTCAAAAAATTACGCAGCACCTGGTCGCCAGCTTCTACATAGCCCGGGTGGTCTTCATTCCTGAACAGGTCGCCCAGGGCACCCTTGGACATTTCAAAATCAGCCAGTTTCAGTATTTCAATGATGTCATCATTGCGTAATGCGAGGGCCACCCTTAGCTTTTTAAGTATATCATTGTTGCTGAGCATTGTTTTAATATTTACCGGTTAAACAAAAAAATCCTCCCTACAGTGTGTAGGGAGGATTTTTACATAAGCTTGTATTGTGATGATCAATAATCCCTGTTGTAACCACCTCCGCTGCCACCGCTGCGGTTTCCACCGCCGCCATAGCCGCCGCCGCCGCTTCTGCCGCCACCGCCGCCATAACCGCCGCTTTTCTTGTAGCCGCCGCCACCGCCGCCAAAGCTGCGTTTAGGACGATCGCCTTCCTGGCGTGGTTGTGATTCGTTAACGATCAATTTACGGCCCTGAACTTCAGTTTCGTTTAAGGCAGCGATGGCAGCTTTTGCTGCTTCATCATCTTCCATTTCAACAAAACCAAACCCTTTACTGCGGCCGTTCATTTTGTCCTTTAAGATTTTTGCGCTGGTTACACTTCCGTGTTCTGTGAAGAGGTTCATTAAATCGTCGTCGGTCATTGTCCAACTGAGATTTCCTACATAAATGTTCATTGTAAAAACTTTTAAATAAATAAATAAAAAAACAATAATGACTTAGTTGTTACAATGCACTGAATCGGACTTAAAAAAAGCTACTTCAGCCAATAGCGAAAAACTAAAACCATTAATTCAGGATAAAGATAAGAGGTTTTATCAGTATTTTAACTATATTTTAAAAAAATCAACAACGCCTGGTTTTTAAGCCTTACAGGTTGATAAATGGTTAAATACCAGCTACATATCCATTATTTTTAAGTATAAATGCCATGGCATTTTGCATAAGGGATAAAAAATAATTGGCCTTGAGGCATAAAAAAACCGCCTTTCAGGCAGAAAGACGGTCATTTAAAATTATATCCGGATTATTCAGCGATCACTTCAAATTCAACTTCGGTTTCGTTGCCGTTTCCAAAATCAATACTTGCTTTGAAAGTTCCCAGTTCTTTAACTTCGTCGATGATGGTGATACGGCGGCGGTCGATCTCGTAACCCTTTTGCTCTTTGATGGCACGGGCGATCTGAACAGATGTTACACTGCCAAATATCTTTCCGCTTGTACCGGTCTTTGCACCGATCTTTAAAGCGCCATCTTTTAAAACAGCTATAACACTGTTTAATTCTGCAAGGAGTTTCGCTTCTTTTTTAGCCTGCTGCTTCTTTTTTTCTTCCATCATTTTCATGTTGGAAGGGCTGGCTTCAATGGCGAATTTACCTGGTATAAGAAAGTTACGGCCGTAACCGTTCTTAACTGTAACCAGTTCATTCACTCCACCTAAATTGTTTACATCCTGTATTAATATTACCTGCATTGTTTTGCATTTTTACCCAACTCTTCGACAAGCTCAGAGCTTTCCCTATTAAAAGGTTAGGGTGGTTAAAAAAATTATTTCAATAGATCAGTCACGTACGGTAAAATGGCCATCTGACGTGCCTTTTTTACGGCATCACCCACTTTACGCTGGAACTTCAAAGAGTTACCGGTAATGCGGCGTGGCAATAATTTACCCTGTTCGTTAATGAATTTTTTCAGAAATTCTGCATCCTTATAATCGATATAATGGATACCCATTTTTTTGAAACGGCAGTATTTCTTCGGGCGCTTCTCCTGCTTAATGGCAGTAAGATATTTTATTTCATTTTTTGCCATGATTAAACAAGTGATTTTTCGTTAGTAAATCGTCCGCCACTTCTCTTTTTCGCATTGTAGTCGACGGCGTACTTGTCGAGTGCAGTGTACATGTGACGCATCTGTGATTCGTCACGTAAAAGTTGAATTTTCAACTTTTCATTGAAGCTGGTTGGCGCTTTATACTCCATTACCCAATAAAGACCGGTGGTCTTTTTGTCAATGGGATAGGCCAGTGATTTTAGTCCCCAGGGGTTGCTGTGCAAAACCTCACCTCCGTTTTCTGTAACGAGGTCGGCGTATTTTTTCTGAGCGGCTTTAAATTCCTCTTCAGAAAGCACAGGGGTAAAAATCACCATCAATTCGTAGTTGTTCATTTCCCTGATTGATTTTTGCCTGCCTAATGGCAGACAGGTTTAAAAAAATTGTTAACCCGTTTTTTTGTAACGGGCAGCAAAGGTAGGGGTTTTAATGGATAATTTGACAATGAATAAGGGATAATTTGGGGCTTTAATTTTAAAACCTTAGTTCTTTATAGCAGCGTGGTGCTGACTTTGCTAAACAAAATGAATTTATCACAATCCATAAAGCGAAATATCTTATAAATAGCCTGTACCTTCTTTATTTATGGCTTTATTATCAATACTTTACAGCTTTTTACCTGATCAGCCTGTAAACCGGGTACCTGTTATGTGCCGGCTCATAATAAGGCGAGTTTTTGTAAATAAAGTCTAATTGGGCCGATCCGTTTGTCGCAAATTTTTCATCCCCTTTCTTCTTTTCCTCCAGTTTAGCCTTTAATGCAGGGTCATTCTTTAAAACTTCGGCTGCCAGGTCATCCCAGCGGTAATCGCTGTAACCTTCCTTTTGCTGCAGCACCGCATCAAAGAAATTCCAGGCAAAAAAACTGTCATCGCCTGTTGGTTCCAGCATCTCCACCAGGTAACGGTTGGCTGGTTGGTTAAGCCAGATGATGTGATCGCCTTTTAAGAACCTTATTTTCTGAATACCTGGTGTGACTTTTACGCCTGAATTCTTGTGATGTTTTTCATATGGCCTGGGCATCGACCTGTAATCATCTATGCGGTACACTTCCACTTCGATCACAGTATCGCTTTTCAACGGCTGCATCTGCACTTTGTTGAGTGTAAGCAGGTCAGTAACTGCATGCCAGCCCTGCGGAATTATGTAAGCAGCAGGCGCTTCAATAAAACCGGAAGCTTTAAATGAATTGAAAAATTTTACCGCTTTGGCAAATGGTTTGCTGCGGTCATAATACATCCTGTTCAGCCCCGTGGCATCACTTGGTTTGTAAGCCTGTTCATATCCTTTAAAATTTACCAAAGTAAATGCAGCAGTATCTGCGCTCCACTTAAAAGGAAATGATCTTTGTTGGGCAACTGCTGTCCTGGCTTTTTTGCGCTCGCTGATCAGGTCACGTACATTGGCAGACGCTTTTTCAATGACCGTTTGTGAAAATGCATAGGTGGAATACACCCTGTCCTTAAAGGGTTTCAGCATATGGGTTTCCGGTACAAAACCAATGGTTTGAAACAGGGCGGCATACCCGGAGGAGTACCTTGGCGGATCAAAAAACATCAGCATACCCCTGTCCGGGCTGGATGTTTCAAAACTTACATAAGGAACCATATCCCATTTTTTATCTGCCATACCTTTATATAGCTGCGGTTCAAACTGGTCCCTCAGCCATCCACCCAAACCTGCTCCCAGCTTATCGTATTGCGTTGTCAGCAAGGTCATCGTGTGCTGGTAATCGGCACCGTCACTAACATGGTTGTCGATCAGTATATGCGGGTCAATTAAATGAAAGATCTGTGCAAAGGATTTTGCATTCCTGCTGTCGCTTTTCGTAAAGTCGCGGTTCAGGTCAAGGTTTTGCGCATTGCCACGGAAACCATACTCCAGCGGCCCGTTTTGATTGGCACGTGAAAAGGAATTCCGGTTCAGGCATCCGCCGATATTATACACCGGTATAAAAGCCAGTGCCACATTATCAGGCAGCATGATTTTGTTGGTAACGATATCCCTTACCAGCATCATGCTGGCATCAATACCATCGGGTTCACCCGGGTGAATACCGTTGTTGATGAGTATGACCGCTTTGTTTTGTTTATGCCATTGAACGGCATCAAACCTGCCATCACTGCTAACCATCACCAGGTGCAGGGGGTAACCGGCATCCGACATGCCCATTTCTTTTACCAGTACTTTTGAGGAGATCTTGTCTAAATGCTTATACCACTCAATGGCTTCAAAATAAGTGGCGCTTTCCATGCCGTTGGTCTTTTCAAACCGGCATGGCTGGGCAACTGCGGAAAAAACAACAGACAGGAGTATCAACACTGAACTGACTTTTCTCATGAGGTCAAATTTTTTGGGAAGCTACAATAAATTTCTATGCATGCATTGCCGTTTGTACCTGTTATGACATGGGTATTGTACGTTTCTGAAAAACAGTGGTCATTGTATAAAACAAAAAACCCGTTGATATAAATATCACGGGTTTAAAATATCATCGAGTGCAAAAATTACTTTGCCTGTGCATTTACTCTTTTAGCCAGCTTGCTTTTTAAATTGGCTGCTTTGTTTTTATGGATCGTACCGCGTTTTGCCAGTTTATCGATCATAGAAGCAACTTTTGGAAATTGTTCTGTGGCTACCGCTTTTTCGCTTGCTTTTAAATCACGGATCGCGTTACGGGTTGTTTTACCGTAATAGCGGTTACGTTCGTTGCGCTTGGTACTCTGTCTTACATCTTTTTTGGTTGCTGCGTGATTTGCCATTTAAATCTATTTTTTGGGCTGCAAAGATAGGGGGATTACTTTTAAAATGGTTAATTAATAGGGATAATTTTCAAAAATGACATTTTCTGCTTTATTTCGGATAAAATTAAGCGTATGAACAGGTATTTAATACTCGGGTTACACATCATATCCCTTGTTTTACTGGGTTTTGGCTGGGTAATGGATGTTTTGCACATCAATATATCTGTGCATTACATCATTGATTTCAACCTGTTCAATGAAAAAAGAAGCATATTGGGCATGCTGGAAAAACTCTGGGATGATGGCAATTACTGGCCTTTTTCATTGATTTTATTGTTTGGCATGATCGTTCCGCTTGTAAAATCAGCGCTTATCTTTTACCTGTTAATGGTTAAAAACCCCGCCATCATATGGCAAAAATTTGTAAGTGCCATCAGCAAATGGGCCATGGCCGATGTTTTTGCCATCAGCATTTTTGTGGCTTTTCTGGGGGCCAATGCCATGCAAAATACAAAAGCCGTTTTACAACCCGGATTCTATTATTTCACGGGATATGTTATCCTGGGCGGTATCGTTGCCATGTATTGCGGAAAAATGCTTTCGGATTCCTCATCAAATAAAGTTTAATTAACCGTTATTTGCAGTCAATTTTTACACCAGGTAACTACTTAATATAATTTTCTCAAAAAATGAAGGATTTCCAGTACATCACCAACTCGCATCCGGGTTATATTGAAGGGCTTTATAACGATTTTGTAAAAGACCCCGGCAGTGTGGATATGGAAATGCGTAAGTTTTTTGAAGGATTCGACTTTGCGGTTTCAAACAGTTCCTTATCTGTTGCTAAAAATGGAACAGCAAACAATGCATCAGTTTCTGCTGATATCAATAAAGAATTTGCGGTGTACCGGTTGATCCAGGCCTACCGTAAAAAGGGCCATTTGATCGCCAAAACAAACCCTATCCGTGAGAGAAAGGACCGCCATGCAAATCTTTCGCTGGCAGATTTTGGATTGCAGGATACTGATCTTAACCAGGAATTCCATGCAGGAAAATTTACCGGCCTTGGATTGGCTACCCTGCAAAATATCATTACCCATCTGCAGCAATGCTATACCCATCATGTGGGCGTTCAGTTCAGCTATATCCGGAATGAGAAAAAGATCGAATGGCTGACTGAACAGGTAGAGGAAACTTTATTAAAACCCGTTCCGCTCCAGCAGAAAAAAAGGATCCTGGAAAAACTGAATGAAGGGGTGATGTTTGAAAAGTTTTTACACACCAAATACATCGGCCAAAAACGTTTTTCGCTCGAAGGTGGCGAAACTGCTATTGCTGCACTGGATGCTGTGATCAATATTGCTGCCAATAATGATGTTGAAGAAGTGGTGATCGGCATGGCACACAGGGGCCGGTTAAATGTGCTGGCCAATATCATGGGCAAAACCTATGAGCAGATCTTCAGTGAGTTTGAAGGAAACAGTATCCCGGATACCACCATGGGCAGCGGCGATGTAAAATACCACCTGGGTTTTGGCAGTGATGTGGAAACGGCAGATGGCAAAAAGATACACCTGAAACTTAGTCCAAACCCTTCTCACCTGGAAGCAGTGGACCCGGTCGTTATTGGTTTTGCCCGGAGTAAGGCTGATATTTTATACAACAGCAACTATGACAAGATCCTGCCCGTGCTGATCCATGGCGATGCTTCTATTGCAGGCCAGGGTATTGTTTACGAGGTATTGCAGATGAGTAAACTGAAGGGATATTACACGGGGGGCACCATTCATTTTGTGATCAATAACCAGATCGGGTTTACCACCGATTTTGATGATGCCCGCAGTTCTGATTACTGTACATCCATTGCCGCCATGGTGCATGCACCGGTGTTTCATGTTAACGGAGATGATGCAGAGGCAGTTGTAAAAGCCTGTGAAATTGCCACCAGGTACCGGCAGCAATTCAACAGCGATATTTTTATTGATATGGTTTGCTACCGCAAACACGGTCACAACGAAGGTGATGAACCCAAGTTCACGCAGCCGCAGTTGTATGCCATCATTGAAAAACACCTGAACCCAAGGGAAGTATATACGCAGTTTTTGATCCGGAACGGGGAACCGGATGCACAGGCCCTGGCCAAGGAAATGGAAAAGAAATTCCTCGATGACCTGCAGGAAAGGCTGGATGAAGTTAAACAGAACCCGCTGCCCTATACCTACCAGCCACCCGAACTGGTTTGGAAAAGCATGCGCCGGGCAACCCCGGCGGATTTTGAGGTATCGCCGGTTACTGCCATCAGCCATGAGGCATTTACTTTATTGTTTGAAGGCCTGATGAAATGGCCTTCTGCGTTTAAGCCTTTACGTAAAGTTGAAAAGCTGATACATGATAAGATCAGGTTATTCGCTGATGAAAATAAAATTGACTGGGCCACGGCCGAATTAATGGCTTACGGCAGTTTACTGACCGAAGGAAAAGATGTACGCATGAGCGGACAGGATGTAAAGCGGGGTACATTCAGTCACCGCCACTCTACGTTGTATGATGAAAATACCAATGAAGAATATAACAGGCTGAACCACTTTACAGAAACACAATCCCCGTTCCGCATTTATAACTCTTTACTCAGCGAATATGCAGTACTGGGCTTTGAATATGGTTATGCCATGGCCAATCCCAATGCGCTTGTGATCTGGGAAGCCCAGTTTGGTGATTTCTGCAACGGGGCACAAACCATCGTTGACCAGTTCATTACAACTGCCGAAACAAAGTGGCACCGTATGAATGGGCTGGTTTTGCTGTTGCCGCATGGTTACGAAGGGCAGGGGCCCGAACACAGCAGTGCCCGCATGGAACGGTTTTTACAAATGTGCGGGGAACTCAATATTGTGGTGGCCAATGTTACCACGGCTGCAAATTTTTTCCATTTGCTGCGGCGGCAGGTAGCCTGGCCTTTCCGCAAACCCCTCGTTGTTTTTTCACCCAAGGCCAACCTGCGTCACCCGGGCAGTTACAGTACCCGTGATGAATTTACCGGAGGCGGTTTTAAGGAAGTGCTGGATGATGCAACAGTAACTGATGCTTCAGTTGTTACCAAAGTATTGTGCTGCAGCGGCAAAATTTATTTCGACCTTGCCGAACGCCGGCAAAAGGACAACAGGAGTGATGTTGCCATCATCAGGCTTGAACAGGTTCACCCATTGCCGCAAAAGCAACTGGATGAACTGTATAAAAAATACAGCAGGGCCATCTGGTACTGGGTACAGGAAGAACCGCTGAATATGGGAGCTGCCACATTTTTAAGGATGAATGTAAAAAACATCAACTTCTATATCATCAGCCGCCAGGCCAGTGCGGCAACTGCCAGCGGCTTCAGCAAAGTGCATGCAAAAGAGCAGGCACAAATAATAGACACTGCATTCAGTATATAATTAATCCGTAGAGTAAAAAATCAACAGATCATGTTCAATTCATTAAGTGAAAAATTAGAATCGGCCTTTAAGAATATCAAGGGACAAGCGAGGATCAACGAACTCAATATAGCCAATACGGTAAAGGATATACGCCGTGCCCTGGTTGATGCCGATGTGAATTACAAGATCGCCAAGGAGTTTACCGACAAGATCAAAGAAAAGGCACTCGGCGAAAAAGTACTCACTGCAGTCAGTCCAGGCCAGGCCATGGTAAAAATTGTACAGGATGAACTGACCGCATTAATGGGGGGCAGTGAAAGCGAATTCAACATCAGCGGCAACCCCGCCATTATACTGGTTGCGGGCCTGCAGGGCAGCGGTAAGACCACCTTCAGCGGGAAGCTGGCCAATTACCTCAAAACAAAAAAGGGAAAATCACCTTTACTCGTAGCCGCAGATATCTACCGCCCGGCCGCGATCGATCAGCTGGAAGTGTTGGGCGGGCAGATAGATGTTCCGGTTTACAGCGAAAGGGAAAATAAAGACGCTGTTTCCATTGTACAGAATGCCATCAAAGAGGCCCGTTCAAAAAATAAGAATGTGATCATCATTGATACCGCCGGCCGCCTGGCCGTTGATGAAGTGATGATGACCGAAGTGGCCAATATAAAGGCAGCCATCAACCCTCAGGAAATTTTATTTGTGGTTGACAGTATGACAGGACAGGATGCGGTAAATACAGCCGCAGCATTTAACGAACGCCTGGATTTCAGTGGTGTGGTATTGACAAAGCTGGATGGCGATACCCGGGGTGGTGCGGCCTTATCCATCAAGTACACCGTTAACAAACCCATCAAATTTGCGAGCAGCGGTGAAAAGATGGAAACACTGGATGTGTTTTATCCGGAAAGGATGGCCCAGCGGATCTTAGGCATGGGTGATATTGTGAGCCTTGTAGAAAAAGCACAGGAACAGTTTGATGAAAAGGAAGCAGCACGCCTGGAGAAAAAGATCCGCAAAAATCAATTCGATTTTGAGGATTTTAAAACACAGTTGCAGCAGATCAAAAAGATGGGCAATATCAAGGACCTGATGGGCATGATCCCCGGAGTGGGAAAACAGATCAAGGATATTGATGTGAATGATGATTCTTTTAAAGGCATAGAAGCGATGATCAACTCCATGACCCTTCAGGAACGCCGGAATCCCGATATCATCAATCCCAACCGGAAATTGCGGATCGCAAAAGGTGCCGGAAAAGACATTGCTGAATTAAATGCATTTTTAAAACAGTTTGAGCAAATGAAGGGTATGATGAAAATGATGAACAAGATGCCCAAAGGAATGATGCCCGGTATGGGCCGGAGATAAAAATGTGCTTCCTGTTACAGGTTGTACTTACCCGGCCTGGGATAAAATGACCGTTCCCTTCAGCTCATAGAAAACAGGTAAAACAGGGCTCTTTTTCATTTTTTACGGAACAATTAATAAAATAATACCCTGTTTTTGGGTACCCAATTCAATTTTTTGGCATTTCTCATCCATGTCGTTATCTTTGCCATCCTTTTTTAAGGATAAACCCTATTTAATAACAACCAAAAATTTCTATTTATGGCTGTAAAAATGAGACTGCAAAGGCATGGCTCAAAGAAGCGTCCCTTTTACTTCATCGTTGTTGCTGACGGCAGAGCGCCCCGCGACGGAAAATTCATCCAGAAATTAGGTACGTACAATCCTTTAACGGTTCCTGCAACAATCCAGGTTGACCGTCAGAAAGCATTGGACTGGTTACAAAAAGGTGCTCAACCCACCGATACTGTACGCAGGATCCTTTCTTTCAAAGGTGTGTTGTACCTGAAACATTTACTTCGTGGTGTAAGCTTAGGCTTATTTGATGAAGCAGGTGCTATGGAAAAATTCACGGCGTGGACCGCTGAGCATGATTCTAACGTTTCCCGTCGCCAGGGAGCCCATAAAAAGGCCCGTAACGACAAGCGTGACCAACCTGTGGTAAAAAAAGTGGAAGCTAAAACTGAAGCTGCACAACCTGTAGAAGCAACAGCTGCTGAAACAGTTGAAGCTCCGGTTGACTCAACTGCATCTGAAGAAACCAAAACAGAAGAATAATAAACTCTGTTCCGTTAATTCTTTTAAGTCCTGGTAATTTTACCGGGACTTTTTTTTGGAATGAAACCAGATACCGGATACTAGACACCAGATCCTGGATCGGGCATCCAGTATCCAGTATCCAGATTCCAGTATCCAGCATCCAGTATCCAGAATCCATTATCTTGCATTGTTATGAGCCATTATTTTAAAATAGGAAAACTGGCAGCCAGTCATGGCCTCAAAGGTGATTTGGTTCTGCAGCACAGCCTGGGTAAAAAAACAGCCCTGAAAGGATTGGAATTCATCTTTTTAGAAGAACAAAAAGACAGGTTCCTGCCCTATTTTGTGGAATGGGTAAAAATAAAAAGCGATGATGAGGTTTTTATAAAACTGGAAGGGATCCATGATAAAGAAACAGCCCGTAAACTTACACCCCAGGAGGTATGGATAACCGAAGACGATTTTAAAAGATTTGCAGCCAAATCATCACCCATTGCATTACTGGGCTTTCATATTATTAATGAAGGAGAAGACCTGGGGGAAATACTGGAAGTGATAGAACAGCCGCACCAGGTCTTATGTGCCATTCTTTTAAACGGCAAGGAAGCGCTCATTCCCATTCATGAAGGCAGCCTGGAAAAAGTGGATGCAAAAAACAGGAAGGTGCATGTTCATTTGCCTGAAGGATTGCTGGAGATCTATAAATGAAAATTAGTCATAAGTCAATAGTCATTTGTCAAAAGTCATTGGTCATTGTGATTCTGTAATAAATCCGGGAGCATTTGTTGGGAATTGAAAAGCAGGAATAGAACAAAAGCTGAATAAAGAAAACTTACTGGTTTACAATTTGTAAATTCATACAGTGAACAGCCCTCAACGCATTATAGCACATTTAGACCTGGATACATTCTTTGTATCAGTTGAATTGCTCAATCACCCGGAGCATAAAGGCAAACCAGTAATTGTAGGTGGCCGAGACAGGGGTGTGGTCACTTCCTGCAGTTATGAAGCCAGGGCTTTTGGTGTCCGCAGCGGAATGCCCAGCCGTAAAGCATTACAGCTTTGTCCGCAGGCCATTGTGTTAAACTGGAGCCGGGGAGAATACAGTAAATACAGCCGGTGGGTTACCCAGATCATTGAAGCCAAAGCACCCCTGTTTGAAAAAGCTTCGGTTGATGAATTTTATATTGACCTGACCGGCATGCAGAAATTTTTTGACCCGCTGCAATGGACCATTGACCTGCGCCAGCAGATAATCAATGAAACCAAACTTCCCATTTCATTCGGCATTGCCAGCAATAAAATGATGGCAAAGATCGCCACCGACGAAGCCAAGCCAAATGGTTACCTGCAGGTGCCTTTCGGAAAAGAAAAAGAATTTTTAGCGCCTATGCCTGTCAGTAAGATACCCGGTGTTGGTGAACATACCTTTGAAGTTTTGAAAGCCATGGGCATTAAAACGATAAAGGACATCAGCGATAAAACCCCCGGGGAACTGGAAGAACGGCTGGGTAAATGGGGTATAGATCTCTGGTATAAAAGCCAGGGCATTCATCATGGTGAAGTTTCCGGTTATCATGAAGCCAAATCCATTTCCTCTGAACATACTTTTGATGAAAATAAACTGGACATTGATTTTCTGAAAAGTGAACTGGTGAGGCTGACTGAAAAAATTGCTTACGAATTGCGACAGGATGGTAAAGTTTCCGGTTGTGTTGCCGTAAAGATCCGCTACCATGATTTTGAGACCACATCCCGGCAAACCACGGTTCCCTATACCTGTGCCGATGATGAGATCATTCCCGTGGTTAAGGAACTGTTTGATAAATTATACCGCAGGGGAGAACCCGTTCGGTTACTGGGGGTGAGGTTGAGTGAACTTACCAATGATGCCATTCAAACCAATTTATTTGATGATGTGGAACGGAAAACCGGCCTGTACAAGGCAATAGATGATGTTAAAGGCCGGTTTGGAAAAAATTCCCTGAACAGGGCTTCGTCTTCTAAAAAATAAAAATTATATTGTATTTCATCATTTAAAATCAGAAACTATGAGTTTACGTTTAGGGGATATTGCTCCCAATTTTAAAGCCAAAACCTCATTGGGTGAAATTGATTTTTATGAATATTTAGGAGATTCATGGGGCATCCTGTTTTCACATCCTGCTGATTACACCCCGGTCTGTACCACAGAACTGGGCCGCACTGCAGCTTTGAAGGATGAATTTGCCAAACGCAATGTAAAAGTACTGGCACTTAGTGTTGACCCTGTTGATAAACATATGGGCTGGATAAACGATATCAACGAAACACAAAACTGCACCGTTGATTTTCCGATTGTGGCCGATGATGACAGGAAGGTTTCAGAATTATACGATTTTATACATCCCAATGCATCGGCAACGGCAACCGTTCGTTCATTGGTGGTTATCGGCCCTGATAAAACGGTTAAACTGATCATTACATATCCTGCTTCAACCGGAAGGAATTTTGTGGAAGTATTAAGGGTTGTGGATTCTTTACAGCTCACGGCCAACTACAGTGTGGCTACACCCGTAAATTGGGTTGCCGGCGAAAAAGTAATTGTAGTGCCGGCAATAAGTACTGAAGATGCCATTAAGAAATTCCCGAAAGGAGTGGAAGTGATCAAGCCTTACCTGCGTTATACGCCTCAGCCGAATATTGATTAATTTTTATTTTGCCGGGAAGCTGGAAGTCGGAATGTAAAACAGTAAACGCTTTACCGTCTTACCGGCAAAAATTTAATTAATTTTCTTGAGCTGTTGCAGCAATGCCCTGATATCTTTCGGCAATTCTGCCTGCAAGTCAATTATCTCTCCATTTATATCCGTAAACTTTAAACGGTAGGAATGCAGCGCCAACCTGTTCAGCATCGGCCTTTCTTCTTCGTCGTGCTTGCTCAGCTTGTACTTTTTTTTGATGGATGAAAGCATAACAGGTTTTCCATCACCATACAGTTCATCGCAGGCAAGAGGGTGGCCGATATTTTTACAATGTACACGTATCTGGTGTGTGCGGCCGGTATGCAACTGAAAATGTACCAGGGAAAATATTTTGTTTTCCTCGATCACTTCATAATCGGTTACCGATGGTTTCCCCCGTTGGTGTACAATATAAAAACCTTTCTGCACGCCGTGTTCCGCAATGGGTGCATCCATCGTGCCTTTTTTTGATGCAGGTATTCCATGCACCAGGCCCAGGTAAAATTTTTCAATTTTCCGTTCTTCAAAAAGCCGGGAGAAATATTTATGTGCTTCTTCTGTTTTTGCAAATCTGATGATGCCGCTGGTGTCTTTATCCAGGCGGTGCACGGTAAATATGGAGCCGTATTTTTCCAGTAAAATATCCTTCAGCGATGTTTGTGTTTGCTCCCTGTCGGGGATGGACAATAAACCGGCCGGTTTATTGACTGCAATAAATGAATCGTTTTCAAAAATTACCTGACCCCCTAACCCCCTACCCTTCGACTCCGCTCTGGATAAGGGGGAACCGGCTCTTTTATTATTTGAAGTTTCAGAGTGCATTTAAATTGCTTATTTCTTTTTGGCAGTATTCATATATTTCAGGAGGCGTATCTCTTTTTCACTTAAGTAACGCCATTTGCTGCGTTCTACATTTTTCTTGGTGAGGTTGGCATACATCACCCGGTCGAGGCCCTTAACATCATAGCCCAGGTGTTCAAAAATGCGGCGTACAATCCGGTTGCGGCCGCTGTGCAGTTCAATACCAATGATGGATTTGTCTTTGCTGTCGGCATAGGCCAGGCTGTCGATCTGTATCTCACCGTCTTCCAGTTTCAGGCCATTGACGATCTTATCAAAATCGGCCTTGGTAAGTGGCTTATCCAGCTTTACTTCGTAGATCTTTTTTATTTCGTAGCTGGGGTGCGAAAGTTTTTGGGTGAGGTCGCCGTCATTGGTAAGTAATAAAACGCCCGATGTGTTCCTGTCGAGCCTGCCTACCGGGTAAACCCGTTCGGTAGTTGCCTGTTTGATCAGTTGCAATACCGTTTTTCTTCCCTGCGGATCATCGGTTGTGGTAATATAATCTTTGGGTTTATTCAATAAGATATAAACCAGGTTTTTGGTCACAAACAATTTTTTTGTGTTGTAAACCACTTCATCCGTTTGCAATACTTTATAACCCGGTTCTTTTACAACCACACCGTTCACTTTAACTTTACCGGTAGTTATATATTCAACCGCATCCCGCCGGCTGCATACGCCGCAATGTGCCATAAATTTATTCAGGGGCATAATGCCGGTAGGTGCATTGTCATTTGCTGCTGCTGCCTTGGCCGATTTTTGATGTGGTGTTTTTGCTGCACCACGGGGTTTAGTACTTCCCGCTACATTGCTGATTTCAGATTGCTCCTTGTTCGTGATAATTTTTGGAACTAAATTTCTTTCTCCCTTGGCATTGTCGGCTGCTTTAGAAGCCATGCCGCCTTTTTTTGCCTGCCTGGCTTGGTATTCCTCTTCCTTTTTCTTGTCAAAAAACGCATTCCGTTCCTTTCGGTACTTTTTCTTTTCCTGGCGGAATTCTTCCTTGACTACACTGTTTTTCTTTTTTTGCTGAAATTTCTGGAAAGCTGACTGGCTCATTATTGAAGGATTTTGCTGTTTTACAACAGTAGTGAGCCGCAAAGATATGTTTTTTTGGGTGAGTCAGCATCAGGCTGAATTAAAGCGTAAATCACAAATTGAACCACATAGGAAAAATAGGTAACATAGGAGAAAACATAGAATGATGTGTTTTTCTATTGCTCACTTTGTGCTTTTGTGGTTCAACAGCAGTCATCTATTACTATAAAATGAAACTGTAACTCATAAAAAAAGACGCTCCTATAAGGAGCGTCCCTGGGGTTTAGGGTACTATTTGTTATTTAACTCTTGATCTTTTTCCGCGATTTTTCATCATCTCTTCTTTCTTCTTCAATTGATCAGGCGTAAATATTTTATTATGCTGCTCTTTTGCTTCAGCTTTTAAAGCCATCATCTGTGCTTTCTTCTGCTCCATGCTCAGTGATTCGTTATTCCTGATCTTTTCAGATTTTGCCTGCATTGCTGACCGCTGTGCCTTGAGCTGTGATACCTGTGCATCTGTCAGGTCCAGGTTCGTCTTCATCTTAGCCAGGCGTTGGGCGCTGCGTTCTTCATTTTTTAATTTTTTCGCTGCTTTCATCTCAGCCATTTTGGTTTTTTGTTCGGCTGTCAGCAAACCATCCATCCTGGTCTTTTTGTCTTTAAGGATCGCCTATCTCCGGCTGCGCATTTCCTTTACAGTAATGATCTTCTGCTTGTTAAGTTCCTGCATTTGATTGCGGAAATCTTCGTTAATGGCTGCAGCCTGCTTTTTCTGGTCCTCGGAAAATTTCAACTGTTTTGCCATCATTATACCGTTTTGGTGTTTTCCG